>NZ_JBFAIA010000004.1:0-142353 GCF_040654455.1 Nonomuraea sp. NPDC050691 | reverse complement strand
GCGAGCGCGGTCGCGCAGGGCCGGGTGCGCGCCGAGGAGGCGGCGGCCGGCGCCACGCAGCAGGGCACGCGCGTGCCCGCCACGGCGGCTCCGCTGGCCACCGATCAGCAGGGCGGCAAGGCGGCCTCCCGGCAGGTGCCCGCGCCGCGTCCGGGGTCGGCCCCGCCGCTCAACCTCGGCGGCACGCCGGCCCGGGCGCGCGGCGCCGGGGCGGCCGGCGGGCCCCGGGCGGCGGGTGGCGTGACCGGCGGCGCTTCGGGCGCCTCGGGCGTTTCGGGTGCTTCAGGCGGCCGGGGTGGTTCGGGGGGCCGCGGCGGTTCCGGCGGTTCGGCGGGTGGCGCGGGGCCGCGCGTGTCCGGCGGCGGTCCGCGGGTGTCGGGCGGCGCCGGCGCGGCGTCCCGGCTGTCGGCCGCGGCGGGCGGCGGTTCTGGCGGTCACGGCGGCTCGGGCGGCGGTGCGTCGGGCTCCTCGGGCTCCTCGGGTGGCTCCGGGACCTCGGGTGGCTCGGGGGGCGGCTGGTTCGGCGGCCGGTCCGGTGGTGGCTGGGCCGCGCGCGGCGGAAGGCCGGGCGGGTCGGGCGGCTCCGGCGGCGGCATCTTCGGTGGCTCCGGGTCGGGCGGGTCGAGGTCCGGTGGGTCGAGGTCAGGCGGGTCGGGCGGTGGTCTGTTCGGCGGCGGCTCCAGGTCCGGTGGATCGGGCGGCGGGTCGAGGTCCGGCGGCGGTCTGTTCGGCGGCGGGTCCGGGTCACGTGGCGGGGGGAGCAGGAGCTCCGGCGGTTCCCGGTGGGGCGACTCGGGCGGTTCGCGGTCGTCGAGCCGCGGCTCCTCGGACGGCGGGATCTTCGGCGGGTCGTCGCGGGACGCGTCGCGCGGCCGGGCGGAGGAGCCGCCCCCGCTCTGGCTGCCCAGCCGGCGCGGCAGCGGCTCCGGCGGTGACGAGCCGCCCGTGCCGTTCTGGCTCAAGCCCGGCGGTCAGGACAGGGACTGACGATGGCCCAGTCCGGTGACAAGCGGGGGCTGGCGTTCGCCGCCATCGTGGTGGTGATCGCCGCCGTCGGCCTCTACCTCACCATGTGGCCCGGCTCCGGCGACTCCCCCGAGGAGGAGCCGGTCGCCGGGCGCACGCCGCGCAGCGTGGTGACCGTGCCGCGCAGCACGCCGCTGGCCACGGCGAGCAACGCCCCGTTCGACATCTACGCGTACCTGCCGCTGACGAAGGAGCAGCTCGCGGCGGCGGCCGACCTGGCCGAGCGGTTCACCGCCGCGTACGGCACGTACCGCTACGACGAGGACCCGGCCGCGTACGCCGACCGGGTCAAGACGTTCTCCACGGCCGACCTCGGCGCCGTGCTGGCGCGCACGCTGACCTCGCCCGGCACGGTCGAGCGCAACCGCGCCGACGAGGTGGTGTCCACGGGCACGGCCAAGGTGAAGGAGATCAGGTCGGTGGAGAAGACGTCCGTGGTCCTGGTCGTCACCGGCACCCAGCAGATCACCGCCAAGAGCGGGAACAAGCAGCTCATCGACGACTACGCGGTCACGGTGAGCGAGATGGGCACCGACTGGCGGGTCTTCGACCTCCAGCCCGCCGCGGAGGGCCAGGACGGGGACACGACGGGGTGAACCTCTCCCGTACGCGCGTCGCCCTGGCACTCGGCGCGGCCGGGGCGCTCCTGCTCGCGCTGGTCATCGTCTCGCCGATGCTCATGACCGGGATCCCGTCGTTCATCGGCAACGGCGGGGAGCAGCCCGACTGCGCCGGTGACGCGAAGGCGCAGGAGGCGTCCGACTCGGCCGGCTCCGACATCCCGCCCGACTACCTGGAGCTGTACAAGAAGAACGGCGAGAAGATCGGCGTGCAGTGGACGATCCTCGCCGCCGTGGGCAAACGCGAGACCGACCACGGCCGCTCCGACCTGCCCGGCGTCAAGAGCGGCACGAACTCCGCGGGCGCGGCCGGGCCCATGCAGTTCCTCATCAGCACGTGGGGCGGCAAGGCGAGGATCCCGGTGTCGTCGTCGGTCAGCGGCTACGCCTCCGACGGTGACGGCGACGGGATCGCCGACGTCTACAACCCGGCCGACGCGATCCTGGGCGCCGCCAAGATGCTCAAGCGCAACGGCGCCCCGGAGAACGTGCGGCGGGCGCTGTTCGTCTACAACCGGGCCTGGTGGTACGTCGACCAGGTCGAGGAGATCGCCCGCCGCTACGCCAAGACCGGCGAGGTCGAGACTCCTCCGGAGGCCGACGAGTCCTGCGACGACCCGCTGGTGGAGGCCGCGCCGAGCGAGGTGGTGGCCGAGATCCTCGCGTTCGCGCTGGCGCAGCGGGGCAAGCCGTACCTGTGGGGCGGCACGGGGCCTGACGCGTTCGACTGCTCGGGGATCATCTACGCGGCCTACCAGGCCGCGGGTCTGAGGATCCCGCGCACCACGTTCCAGCAGTGGCCCTTCGGCGTGAAGGTGTCGCAGGGGGATGAACAGCCTGGTGATCTGGTGTTCTTCAACGCGGGGCCGGGCACGTCGCCCGACAACCCCGGTCATGTGGGGATGGTCGTGTCGAAGGGGAAGATGATCGAGGCGCGGTGCCGGCTGTGCGGGCCGATCAAGGTGACGGGGTACGAGGGCCGCGGGAACATCGTGGGGTTCACCCGGCCGTTGCAGAATCCGGACGTCGTCGACCAGCTCAAGAAACTGCGGACGCTATGACGGTGGTCGTGGTGGCGGCGGTGATCGTGGATCCGGAACGCCGGGTGCTGGCCGCGCAGCGCGCGGAGCCGCCCGCGCTGGCCGGCGGGTGGGAGTTCCCGGGCGGCAAGGTGGATCCGGGGGAGAGCGAGGCCGACGCGCTGGTGCGCGAGTGCCGCGAGGAGCTCGGCGTGGAGGTCGCCGTGGGCGAGCGGGTCGGCGGCGACTGGGCGCTGGCCGAGGGGTACGTCATGCGGGTGTGGCTGTGCTCGCTCGCCGACGGCACCCCGGTGGCCAAGGAGCATCTGGCGTTGCGGTGGCTGGCCCCCGGCGAGTACTACGACGTGGCGTGGCTGGGGGCGGATCTGCCGGTGATGCGGGCGGTCGAGGACGTGCTGCGTACCCGCTGACCTGGCCCCCGATATGAACGATCCCCGCAGCACGCGCATTTGTCAGGAAATCGTGGGGTAATTCCGTCTTTACTGCGCCTTTTACCGGACTAAGATTCCTTTGACCATGGTTCCGGATCGCGCGGAGGGCACCGGTGGCACGCACGCGAGCGACGGCCGTTTCCGCGATGGTCCTGTCCTTGGGCCTGACCGGCATCGGCGCCGCGCCGTTCGTCATCCAGAGCGCCAGCGCGTCGGTGGTCGCCTACGATCCGGTCGTCGATCCGTGCGATCCCGACCAGGCCTGCGAGAGCACGCCCGAGGTCACGATCACGGTCACCACCACCCTCCCCACGCCTGAGGAGGAGCCGGAGACCACGATCACCCGGACGATCACCAAGTCGCCGCCCACCAGCAAGTCGGCCAAGCCGACGCCGAAGAAGTCCACGACCAGCGCGGCGCCGACCCCTCCGCCGAGCACTCCGACGCAGGACAACCTCCCGCCCGTGCAGCAGTCGGAGACGTCGGTGGAGCCTCCGAGCCTCTCGACGAGCTCGGAGCCCACGGAGGAGAGCGTGGAGCTGCCGAGCGTCGCGGGCACCGACACGCCCACGACGGCCCCGACCACACCCACGCCTCAGGACACGGCGACGAGCGAGTCGGTCCAGCTCGAGGTGCGCGCGGCCACGCCGGAGTTCGACCAGGCCGAGATGACGCGCAAGCTCAGCGTCCCGGCGCTGATCATGGTGCTGCTGGTGCTGTTCGCGGTGCTGATCTTCGAGGGGCGGCTGCGCCGCATGGCGCACGCGGCGGCCGTCCGCCGGGCCGGCCCGCCCCGGCCCGAGGTCGGCGGCCACGGCTACCCCACCGGCCCCGGCTATCCCAGCGGCCCCGGTTACCCGCCCGGTGGCTATGCCGCCGGACCCGGCTATCCGCCCGGTCCCGGCGGTTACCCGACCGGCCCGGGTGGTCCCGGCTACCCGACGGCTCCCGCCGGTTATCCCGCGGGCCCCGGCTACGCCGCCACGGGCATGCCCCCCGGCTACCCGGCGACCACGGCGTACGCGCCGATCCTCAGCTTCGTGCCGGTCCAGGCGTACCCCGGCGGCCCGGTCCAGTACGGGGCCGTCTACCAGGACCCCTCCACGTACGAGGAGTCCGGCCTCCCGGTGCTCCCGCCCCCCGGGCAGACCGGTCCGGCCCCGGCCCCCGAGCCCGTGGTGCTGCACCCGGACGACTACAGCAACGAGCCGGTGCGCGAGGAGCCCCAGGAGACGTACCGGGCGCCGTTCGAGCCGGCGGTCCCGCCGGAGCAGCCCCCGGTCGACATCCCGGCAGGCGGCGCCGGCCCGTACGCGGGCCCGTACCCGGGCCCTCCGGAGCACCCGGCGAGCCCGGCGGCGGGCGCCGAGACGGGCGACGCGACGCTGATCGATTACCTCCCGGGCCAGGAGCCCGACGGCGGAAAGCACCGCCGCACCCGCTGAAAGCGCGAAACGACGAGGCGGCCGGTGGAAGCTCCACCGGCCGCCTCGTCGCGCGGGTCACTTGGGGCGACGGAAGATCTTGTTGCCCAGCCACACCAGCGGGTCGTACTTGCGGTCCACCACGCGTTCCTTCATCGGGATCAGCGCGTTGTCGGTGATCTTGATGTGCTCGGGGCAGACCTCGGTGCAGCACTTGGTGATGTTGCAGTAGCCGAGCCCGTGCTCCTGCTGCGCCGACTCCTGGCGGTCGGCCACGTCGTACGGATGCATGTCGAGCTCGGCGATCCGCATGAGGAAGCGCGGCCCGGCGAAGGCCGGCTTGTTCTCCTCGTGGTCACGGATGACGTGGCAGACGTTGTTGCACATGAAGCACTCGATGCACTTGCGGAACTCCTGGGACCGCTCGACGTCGATCTGCTGCATGCGGTACTCGCCCGGCCGCACCCCCTGCGGGGGCGTGAACGAGGGGATCTCGCGCGCCTTCTGGTAGTTGAACGAGACGTCGGTGACCAGGTCCTTGATGACGGGGAAGGTCCGCATCGGCGTGACCGTGATCGTCTCGTCCTCCTCGAAGGTGGACATGCGGGTCATGCAGCCCAGCCGCGGCTTGCCGTTGATCTCCATGGAGCAGGAGCCGCACTTGCCGGCCTTGCAGTTCCAGCGGACCGCCAGGTCGGGCGCCTGGGTGGCCTGGAGCCGGTGGATGATGTCGAGGACGACCTCGCCCTCGTTGACCTCGACGGTGAAGTCCTCGAGCTTGCCTTCGCCGCCCTCACCGCGCCAGACCTTGAACTTCGCCTTGTAACTCATTTCGAAATCCCGTCGAACTCGGTCATCTCTTCGTCGGTGAGGTACTTCTTCAGCTCGTCGCGGTCGAACAGCGAGATCAGGTCGTCGCGCATCGACGGCTGGACCTTCTCCTCGACGGTGATCGAGGAGCCGTCGGCCGTGGAGCAGACCAGCAGCTTGCGCCGCCACTCGGGGTTCATGCCGGGGAAGTCGTCGCGGGTGTGGCCGCCGCGGCTCTCCTCGCGCAGCAGCGCGGCGCGGGCCACGCACTCCGAGACCAGGACCATGTTGCGCAGGTCGAGCGCGAGGTGCCAGCCGGGGTTGTAGATGCGCGACCCGGCGGCGCCGACCAGGCGTACCCGCTCCTTGAGCTTCTCGACGACCTCCAGGGCCTCGGAGACCTCCTCGGCCTTGCGGATGATGCCGACGAGCTCGTTCATGGTGCGCTGGAGCTCGTGGTGGACCTCGTACGGGTTCTCGCCGGTGCGCTGGAGCGGGGCCAGCGCCTCCTCACGGGCCTCGTCGAGCTGCTCCTGGGCGACCTTGGGCCGGGCGGGCAGCGCGTCCACGTAGGCGGCGGCGCCCGCGCCCGCGCGGCGTCCGAAGACCAGCAGGTCGGACAGCGAGTTGCCGCCGAGCCGGTTGGAGCCGTGCATGCCGCCGGACACCTCGCCCGCGGCGAACAGCCCGGGTACGGCGGCGGCGCCCGTGTCGGCGTCGACCTCGACGCCGCCCATGATGTAGTGGCACGTCGGGCCCACCTGCATGGGCTCGGCGGTGATGTCGACGTCGGCCAGCTCCTTGAACTGGTGGTACATCGACGGCAGCCGCCTCCTGATCTCCTCGGCCGGCAGGCGGGTGGAGACGTCGAGGAAGACGCCGCCCTGGGGTGAGCCGCGCCCGGCCTTCACCTCGGCGTTGATGGCGCGGGCCACCTCGTCACGGGGCAGCAGCTCCGGGGGCCGCCGGTTGTTGGCCTGGTCGGTGTACCAGCGGTCGGCCTCCTCCTCGGTGGTGGCGTACTTGTCCTTGAACACCTCGGGGATGTAGTTGAACATGAAGCGTTCGCCGCTGGAGTTGCGCAGCACGCCGCCGTCGCCGCGTACGGACTCGGTGACGAGGATGCCGCGCACGGACGGCGGCCAGACCATGCCGGTCGGGTGGAACTGGATGAACTCCATGTTGATGAGGTCGGCCCCCGCGAGCAGCGCCAGGGCGTGGCCGTCGCCGGTGTACTCCCACGAGTTGGAGGTCACCACGTACGACTTGCCGATGCCGCCGGTGGCCAGGACCACGGCCGGGGCGTCGAGGACGACGAGGTTGCCGGTCTCGCGCCAGTAGCCGAACGCGCCGGAGATGCGGTCGCCGTCTTTGAGCAGGCGGGTGACGGTGCACTCGGCGAAGACCTTGATGTAGGCCTCGTAGTCGCCGTGCTGCTCCTGGTCCTCCTGCTGGAGGGCGACGACGCGCTGCTGGAGGGTGCGGATCAGCTCCAGGCCGGTGCGGTCGCCCACGTGCGCCAGGCGCGGGTACTCGTGACCGCCGAAGTTGCGCTGGCTGATCTTGCCGTCCTTGGTGCGGTCGAACAGCGCGCCCCACGCCTCGAGCTCCCAGACGCGGTCGGGCGCCTCCTTGGCGTGCAGCTCGGCCATGCGCCAGTTGTTGAGGAACTTGCCGCCCCGCATGGTGTCACGGAAGTGCACCATCCAGTTGTCGTCGGAGTTGACGTTGCCCATCGCGGCGGCGGCCCCGCCCTCGGCCATGACCGTGTGGGCCTTGCCGAACAGCGACTTGCACACGATGGCGGTGCGCTTGCCCTGCTGACGGGCCTCGATGGCGGCCCGCAGCCCGGCGCCTCCCGCGCCGATGACGACGACGTCGTATTCGTGACGCTCGATTTCCACTGAGATTCCTTACGCGTACGGGAAGGCGATGATGCCCTTGGCGACCAGGCGGACGTAGAAGTCGGCGCCCATGACGGAGAACATCGAGGCCCACGCGAGGGGCTGGTGCTTGGCGTTGAGCTTGGAGACGAAGGTCCAGGCGCGGTAGCGGACCGGGTGGCGCGAGAAGTGGTTCAGCCGGCCCGCGGTGATGTGCCGGCACGAGTGGCACGACAGCGTGTAGGCGGCGATCAGGACGGCGTTGAGCAGCAGGATCCACGAGCCGAGGCCGAGCGGCTTGTGGACGAGCGCGAGGATCGCGTCGTAGGCGAGGATGGCGCCGATGACGATGGCACCGTAGAAGAAGTAGCGGTGCACGTTCTGCATGATCAGCGGGAGGCGGGTCTCGCCGGTGTACTTGCCGTGGGGTTCCTGGACGGCGCAGGCGGGCGGCGACAGCCAGAACGACCGGTAGTAGGACTTGCGGTAGTAGTAGCAGGTCAGCCGGAACCCGCCGGGCAGGCCGAGGATCAGCAGCCCGGGCGGCAGGGTGTACCAGTCACCGAACGGCGCCAGGCCGAAGAGCCGCGCCCCCTCGGGACACGAGGTCGCCAGGCACGGCGAGGAGAACGGCGCGATGTACTCGGCGCCGGGCACGTAGTACGGGGTGTCGAAGATGGCCCACACGCCGTAGACGAGGAAGGCGCTGAGTCCGAGGAAGGTCAGCAGCGGGGCCAGCCACCATCGGTCTGTGCGCAGGGTGCGCACCTTGATCTGCGCGCGCTGCCTTCTGACGGGCGCGTCGGACGTCGTCTGGCTCATCGGGGACCTCTCCACCTCCCGCGGACCCTCGCTCGCCTGGCTGGGGTCCGGGTCGTTCGCTGGTTGCGCGTGGCGCGGGGCGTCGTCTCCGCTCGGGCGCGCATTGGTGGGGGATACGTTACGACGCCCGCGTGAGCATTTGTGACAAGGGTCACTCACTTTTTCCATGACCCGCTGTGATTCCTGTCACGTCCACGCGTCAGAGGCGGTTCCCCTGGTGCGGCAACTTAACCACCGTGACGAAAAAATCATCTATTTGCCGGACAACTCGGATAAATTGCTCAAAATCCACCGGCTTGGTGACGTACGCGTTGGCGTGCAGCCGGTAGCCCTGGAGGATGTCCTCCTCGGCCTCGGAGGTGGTCAGGATGACGATCGGGATGGTCCGCAGGTCCTGGTCCTCCTTGACCTCGCGCAGCACCTCCATGCCGTCCATCCGCGGCAGGTTGAGGTCGAGCAGCACGAGGTCGGGCCGCGGCACGTCCCGGTAGCGCTCCTCCCGGCGCAGGAAGGCCATCGCCTGCTCGCCGTCGTTGACCACGTGCAGGCGGTTGCGCACCTTGTTGAACTCGAACGCCTCCCGCGTCAGCAGGACGTCGCCGGGGTCGTCCTCCACCAGCAGCACCTCGATGGGCCGGCCCTCCTCGTTCATGTGTCGTCACCGGCCTCGGCGGCAGGCTCCTCGGCCGCGGGAAGGGTCCAGCGGAACGTGGCGCCCGGCCCCGGGGCGTCGTCGTCGAGCCAGAGCCGCCCGCCGTGATACTCGACGATCTTGCGGCAGAGCGCCAGCCCGATGCCCGTACCCGGGTAGACGTCGCGCGGGTGCAGGCGCTGGAAGATCAGGAAGATGCGGTCGGCGTACTTGCCCTCGATCCCGATGCCGTTGTCCGAGCAGGCGAACTCCCACATGTCGTCCCGGCGTCCGGCCTCGATCCGGACGCGGGGCGGATCGTCGGAGCGGAACTTGACGGCGTTCTCGATCAGGTTCTGGAAGAGCTGCGTGAGCTGGAGCCGGTTGCCGAGCACGCGGGGGAGCGGGCCGGCGGTGACGCTCGCGCCGGCGTCCTCCAGGGTGGCCGACAGGTTGTCGAGGGCCGTGGACAGCGCCGCGCCGGTGTCGACGGGCGCCCGCTCGCCGCTCACCCGGCCCACGCGGGAGAAGTCCAGCAGGTCGTTGATGAGGAGCTGCATGCGTCTGGCACCGTCCACCGCGTAGTGGATGTACTGCTTGGCGCGCTCGTCGAGCCGGTCGCCGTAGCGCTGGTCCAGCATCTGCGTGAAGCTGGCGATCTTGCGTAGCGGCTCCTGCAGGTCGTGGCTGGCGACGTAGGCGAACTGCTCCAGCTCGCCGTTGCTGCGGCGCAGCTCGGCCGCCTGGTCCTCGGCGCGGCGCCAGGCGGCCACGATGCGCTCGCGCATGGCGTCGACGTGGCCGGACAGCTCGGCCAGCTCCGCCGGGTGGTCGATGTTCGGCCGGTGGTCGAAGTCGCCGGCCGCGACCCGGCGCACCTGCTCGCCCAGGCGGGCGATGGGCCTGAGCACGACGTACCGGACGACGAGGGCCAGCACCACGCCGGCCACCAGCGCGATCAGCAGGAGCACCACGAGGGCCACGTACAGCCTGGACAGGTGCACTTCCACCTCGGGGCGTGGCTGGGCCGCGCGGACCTGCTCGATGAGCACGATCGTGAACACGACCCCGATCACGAACGCGAGCGTGACCACCGAGCCCAGGACGGCGAACCAGCGGCCCATCGGCAGGCGGCCGAGCCCGGTGGGCGTGGGCGGCGCCGGCAGCGGCCGGATGCCCGCTCCGGCGCTCATGCGCCCCTCCCGCGCACGAGCAGCATGGCGAGGTCGTCGTCGGTCGTGCCCACGTGGTCGATGAGCCGGTCGAGGTCGATGGAGCCGTGCTCGCGCACCAGCTCGACGAGACCCTCCACGCCGAGCGGCCCGTCGCGCCCGCCGGCGGCGGCCTCGATGAGGCCATCGGTGTAGAGCATGATCGCCCAATCCTCTCCAAGGGGGACGTCGATGGCCTTCCACGCGGCGTCGGAGAAGATGCCGAGCGGCGGCCCGGACGGCGCGCCGTCGACCACGTCCACCACGCCGTCGCGCACCAGCACGGGCGGCGGGTGGCCGGCGACCCGCATCCGGGCCTGGCGCAGGTCGGGCGTGATCGTGGCCATGCACAGCGTCGTGAAGATCTCCGGGGCCTTGCGCTCGGCCCTCAGCAGCGCGTCGAGGGTGCGCAGCAGCCGCTCGCCGTTCTGGCCCGCGAGGACCAGCGTGCGCCAGGCGATGCGCATCGCGACGCCCAGGGC
Source organism: Nonomuraea sp. NPDC050691 (assembly GCF_040654455.1). Taxonomy (NCBI): domain Bacteria; kingdom Bacillati; phylum Actinomycetota; class Actinomycetes; order Streptosporangiales; family Streptosporangiaceae; genus Nonomuraea; species Nonomuraea sp. NPDC050691. Next base: position 131,973 of record NZ_JBFAIA010000004.1, on the reverse strand, counting down.
GGCCTCGTCGGGGCCGTGCCCGCACACGTCGCCGATCACGATGTTGATCGCGCCGTCGGGGGTCTGCACGGTGTCGAGGAAGTCGCCGCCGAGCAGCGTGCCCTGGTTGCCGGGCAGGTAGCGGGTGGACTGCTCGACCCGGTCGCCGCGCAGCAGCGCGACGGGCAGCAGCCCGCGCTCCAGCCGGGCGTTCTCCTTGGCGATCAGCTCGGCCTGGACCAGGCGGAGCTGGGCCAGGTCGGCCCGCTTGCGCTCCATGGCGTAGCGGATGGCCCGGGCCAGCAGCCGGGCGTCGACGTCCTGCTTGACGAGGTAGTCCTGCGCGCCGGCCTGCACCGCGGCGACCCCCACGTGGGCGTCGCGCAGGCCGGTCAGCACGAGCACGGCCGCGTGCGGCGCGAGCCGCAGCACCTCCCGCAGCGCCTCCAGGCCCGAGGCGTCCGGCAGCGTCAGGTCGACCAGCACGCACTGGACCGCGCTGGTGAGCTGCGGCCTGGTCTCGCGGAGGCTGCGCACCCAGATGATCCTCGGCGGCGCCTCCGCCTCCTTGAGCAGCTCCTCCACCAGGAAGGCGTCACCGTCGTCGTCCTCGACGAGGAGCAGCGTCAGGGTCTCGGAAAGGGATGCCGTCACACGCGGGCCTCTTCACAGCAGTAGGACTGTCGCAGCTCATTCTGCGATGAGCTCCACCCCTTGCGGAAGCGTCCCCTCGTGTCCCGCCTCGACCACGAACGCCAGGAGCGTCGCCCGGAACGCCTGCGCGGCTCTGGTCGGCTCCACGTCCCTGCGGTGCGCGAGCGCCACCGTACGGCTGAGCCCGGGCGGCGCGAGCGGCGTACCGGCCAGCCCGGGACGCCCGTCGAGGACCATCGACGGCACCACGGCCACGCCCAGACCCGCCTCCACGAACCGCAGCACCGCGTCCATCTCCCCGCCCTGCACGGCCAGCCGTGGCTCGAACCCGGCCTGCCGGCAGGCGGCCAGCGTGGCCTCCCGCAGGTCGTAGCCGCGCCGGAACATCACCATCGGCCGGGCCCGCAGGTCCTCGATGCGCAGGTACGGCTTGCGCAGCGGCTCGTGGGAGGAGGTCACCACGACCAGGTTCTCCCGCAGGATCTCCTCGGTCACCAGAGCCGGGTCGTCGCCCTGCAACGGCATGATGATCAGTGACAGGTCGATCTGCCCGCGGGCCAGCGCCCTGACCAGGTCGCGCGAGCCGCCCTCCTCGACCAGCAGCTCGACGCCGGGGTAGTCGCGGTGGAAGCGGGCCAGCGCGTCGGCCAGCAGCCCGGCGCAGAGCGACGGGGTCGCGCCGAGCCGCACCCGGCCCTTGCGCAGCCCGGCCAGCTCGGCGACCTCCTGGCGGGCGGTCTCGGCGTCGGCCAGCATGCGGCGGGCCAGGGGCAGCAGCGCCTCGCCCGCGGCGGTCAGCATGACGTTGCCGCGCGCCCGGGAGAACAGCGGGGCGCCGAGGTCGGTCTCCAGCGCCTTGATCTGCTTGCTGAGCGACGGCTGGGCGACCCGCATCCGCTCGGCCGCCTGGGTGAAGTGCCTGGTCTCGGCCACCGCCACGAAGTAGGAGAGTTGCTGCAACTGCATGTGATTTTCCTCGCACCGGCGCGCGCCGTTCGCGCAGGTTAGCCGTACAAACCAGACATCATAGCCGGAGGCTATGGAAACCAAGCCCGTGATGACTTGGACGGATCAACCCTGCATACCTAGCGTCAGAAAACGTGACTGCCACGATAGAGCGCGGCGCCGCCACCGCGCCTGTTAGCTCCCCCAAGTCCGCCCCACCGGCACAGAAGCCCACGGGCCGGAAGCCGCGCGCCTTCATGGCCTCCTCCAACGGCAGGAAGGCCGTCATGGCCGTCACCGGCGCCGTGATGGTCGGCTTCCTGCTGCTCCACATGCTGGGCAACCTCAAGATCTTCCTCGGGCGCGAGTCGTTCAACGATTACGCCCACGCGCTGCGCACCCTGCTGGAGCCCATCGCCCCGTACCGGACGGTGCTGACGATCCTCGAGATCGGCCTGGTCGCCTCCGTGTTGCTGCACATGTGGGCCGCGATCTCCCTCGCCCGCCGCGCCAGGCACGCCCGGCCGGTCAAGTACGTCGCCAAGAAGTCGCAGGCCGGCGGCTACGCCACGCACATCATGCGGTACGGCGGCGTCACCATCGCGCTCTTCGTCGTCTGGCACCTGCTCGACCTGACCTTCGGCGTGGTCAACCCCAAGGGCTTCGACTCCGCCCCGGCCGACCGGATGATCGCCGGGTTCGACCCGTCGCGCTGGTGGGTGACGCTGATCTACATCGTGGCCGTCGCCATGGTGGGCCTGCACCTGCGGCACGGCATCTGGAGCGCCTTCCAGACGCTCGGCTGGGCCAACCGCGCCCGCTACAAGGCGCTGCGCGCGAGCGCCTCCCTCGTCTCCGCCGTCCTCGTCGTCGGCTTCCTCGCCCCGCCGCTCGCCATCACCTTCGGAGTCGTGAAGTGAAGTACGTAGAGGGCCCGGAGATCCGGGACACCAGGGCGCCCGAAGGCCCCATCGAGGAGCGGTGGGAGAAGCGCAAGTTCGGCGCCAAGCTCGTCAACCCGGCCAACAAGCGCAAGCTCAACGTCATCGTCGTCGGCACCGGCCTGGCCGGCGGCTCGGCCGCCGCCACGCTCGGCGAGCTGGGCTACAACGTCAAGTCCTTCTGCTACCAGGACTCGCCCCGGCGCGCCCACTCCATCGCCGCCCAGGGCGGCATCAACGCCGCCAAGAACTACCGCGGCGACGGCGACTCCATCTACCGGCTGTTCTACGACACCGTGAAGGGCGGCGACTTCCGCGCCCGCGAGTCGAACGTCTACCGCCTGGCCCAGGTCTCGGTGAACATCATCGACCAGGCCGTGGCCCAGGGCGTGCCGTTCGCCCGCGAGTACGGCGGCCTGCTCGACACCCGCTCCTTCGGCGGCGCCCAGGTCTCGCGCACCTTCTACGCCCGCGGCCAGACGGGCCAGCAGCTCCTGCTCGGCGCCTACCAGGCGCTGGAGCGGCAGGTGGCGGCCGGGACCGTGGAGATGTTCACCCGTCACGAGATGCTCGACCTGATCGTGGCCGACGGCCGCGCCCGCGGCATCATCGTGCGCGACATGGTGACCGGCGAGATCGAGCGGCACGTCGCCGACGCGGTCGTGCTCGCCAGCGGCGGCTACGGCAACGTGTTCTTCCTGTCGACCAACGCCAAGGGCTGCAACACCACGGCCATCTGGCGGGCCCACGAGCGCGGCGCGTACTTCGCCAACCCCTGCTACACGCAGATCCACCCGACCTGCATCCCGGTGTCGGGCGAGTACCAGTCGAAGCTCACGCTGATGTCGGAGTCGCTGCGCAACGACGGCCGCGTGTGGGTGCCGCTGCGCAAGGGCGACGACCGCGCGCCCGGCGACATCCCCGAGGACGAGCGCGACTACTACCTGGAGCGCATCTACCCGGCCTTCGGCAACCTCGTCCCGCGTGACATCGCCTCGCGCGCCGCCAAGAACGTCTGCGACGAGGGCCGCGGCGTCGGCCCCGGCGGGCTCGGTGTGTACCTCGACTTCCGCGACGCCATCAACCGTCTCGGCCGGGACGCCGTGGAGAAGAAGTACGGCAACCTGTTCGAGATGTACGAGCGCATCACCGGCGAGAACCCCTACGACGTGCCGATGCGCATCTACCCGGCGGTCCACTACACGATGGGCGGCCTGTGGGTGGACTACGACCTGCAGTCCACGATCCCCGGCCTGTTCGTGATCGGCGAGGCCAATTTCTCCGACCACGGCGCCAACCGTCTCGGCGCCTCCGCGCTGATGCAGGGCCTGGCCGACGGCTACTTCGTGCTGCCCACCACCATCGGCGACTACCTGGCGGCCGGGCCGTTCGGCGAGGTCGACGAGGAGGCCGTGGCCGAGGCCGAGATCAAGGTCCGGTCCAAGATCGAGCGTCTGCTGTCGGTCAACGGCACCCGCACGCCCGACTCCTTCCACCGCGAGCTGGGCAAGCTCATGTGGGACTACTGCGGCATGGAGCGCACCGAGGAGTCGCTGCGCAAGGCTCTGGAGCGCATCCCCGAGCTGCGCAAGGAGTTCTGGGAGAACGTCAAGGTCAGCGGCACCGCCGAGGAGCTGAACCAGGTCCTGGAGAAGGCCGGCCGCGTCGCCGACTTCTTCGACCTGGCCGAGCTCATGTGCCTGGACGCCCTGGTGCGCACCGAGTCGTGCGGCGGCCACTTCCGGGCCGAGTCGCAGGACGCCGACGGTGAGGCGCTGCGCGACGACGAGAACTTCGCGCACGTGTCGGCGTGGGAGTACTCGCCGGAGGGCGTGCCGGTGCTGCACAAGGAAGCGCTCGAGTACGAGTACGTCAAGATGACCCAGCGGAGCTACAAGTGAGCGAGCGGAGCGAGCGAACCATCAGACACAGCAACTTGTTCATGCCCGGGTTCGGGCGACTGAGCGCAGCGAAGGAGCCCCGGGCATGAACCTGACTTTGAAGGTCTGGCGGCAGAGCGGCCCCGCCGATGCCGGGCGCATGGTGACGTACAAGGTCGAGGACGTCTCGCCCGACATGTCGTTCCTGGAGATGCTGGACGTCCTCAACGAGCGGCTGATCCTCGAAGGCGACGACCCGGTGGCCTTCGACCACGACTGCCGCGAGGGCATCTGCGGCATGTGCGGCATGGTCATCAACGGCGTCGCGCACGGCGAGCAGCGGGCCACCACGACCTGCCAGCTCCACATGCGCCACTTCGAGGACGGCGCCACCATCACCATCGAGCCGTGGCGCGCCGCGCCGTTCCCGGTGGTCAAGGACCTGGTCGTGGACCGGTCGGCGTTCGACCGCATCATCCAGGCGGGCGGCTTCGTCTCGGTGCCGGCCGGCTCCGCCCCGGACGCGCACAGCGTGCCGGTGCGCAAGGAGGACGCCGACTCGGCCTTCGACGCGGCCACCTGCATCGGCTGCGGCGCCTGCGTCGCGGCCTGCCCGAACGGCTCGGCCTCCCTGTTCACCGCCGCCAAGATCACCCACCTGAGCCTGCTGCCCCAGGGCCAGCCGGAGCGCCTCACCCGCGCCAAGGCCATGGTGGACCAGATGGACACGGAGGGCTTCGGCGGCTGCACCAACACCGGTGAGTGCACCGCGGTGTGCCCCAAGGGCATCCCGCTGGACACGATCGCCCGCATGAACAGCGACTACCTCCAGGCCAACAAGAAGTAGTCACCTCCCGGCGCCCGGGGGCCCGCGTGCCCCCGGGTCAGGCGGCCGTCCAGGCGGAGGTGGAGTCGAGGCGGTCGCGCCAGAGCTTCTCGCCGCCGCCTCCCGGCTCCCAGCGGGCCGTGAAGTCCAGCAGGTCGCGGCAGCGGGCCAGCATCGCCGCGTGCCGCACGTCCCACGCGGGCACGTCGAGACCGCCCCCCTGGCGGTAGGCGTCGAAGAAGCGCGGCAGCAGCGCCACGTGCTCCGGGTGGTGCGTGCGCACGATCCACTCGCACCACGACAGGTCCTCGACCGGCGGGCCCGGGTGCGCCCACTCCCAGTCGAGGATGGCCACCGGCTCGTACGTCACCGGGTCGAACAGCATGTTCTGCGGGCCGTAGTCGCCGTGGACGATCCCCAGCCGGTGGATGCCGGCCAGGACGCTCCCGCAGGCGGCCAGCACCTCGGCGGCGCGGCCCTCGTCCAGGAGGTCCTGGCCGTGCGCCCCCGGCACGAAGCGGGTCGTCACGCTCGTCGGCGTGATCTTGTGGATGCGCGGCACCGGCAGGCGGCCCCTCAACCGGCGCAGGAACCTGCTCTCCGTGCGCAGCCGGACCTCCGCCTCGGGGCCCTCGTAACACTTCACGACCAGCGCGCCGTCGCCCACCGTGCTGTTGGTGTACCCGTGCCTCACAGAGACCGATTCTCGCCTACCACCACGCCCGGCGCACCGGTCCGCGGCCGTTGACTACGACGGCCCAGGGAGGGACGTTCCAGGGGTCGAAAATGGTTTGCCGGGCTGTCGGGACGTTTGTCAACCTTGACTGGCCATGCGCTCCCTTCCTCAAGCCGATCCCGGCACGCCCGACATCCGCGGCCCGCTCCACTACCTGTGGTGGAACGCGCGCCGCCAGTTGCCGTCCCTGCTGGGCGGCATCGGCTTCGCGACCGTCTGGTGGCTCGTGCAGGCCCTCGTGCCGGCGGTGATCGGGAAGGGCGTCGACGCCGTCACCGCCGAGGACGCCCGCTCCCTCGTGCTCTGGTCGCTGGCCCTGCTGGGGCTCGGCCTGGTCCAGGCGTACACCGGGCTCATGCGGCACCGGCTGGCCGTCTACAACTGGCTGGCCGCCGCGTACCGGACGGTCCAGGTGACCGCCCGGCAGGCCGCCCGGCTCGGCGCCACCCTGCCCAAGCGGCTCTCGACCGGCGAGGTCGTCAGCGTCGGCAACTCCGACATCGCGCACATCGGCAACTCCATGGACATCCTGCTGCGCGGCACCGGCTCGGTCGTGGCGATCGTCACCGTGACCGTGATCCTCATCTCGACCTCGCTGCCGCTGGGACTCATGGTGCTGGTCGGCGTCCCGCTCATGGCCGTGGCCGTCGGACCGCTGTTACGGCCGCTGCACCGCCGGCAGAAGGCCCAGCGCGACCTGACCGGCGACCTGTCCACCCGGGCCGCCGACATCGTGGCCGGCCTGCGGGTGCTGCGCGGCATCGGCGGCGAGCGGGTGTTCGCCGACCGCTACCGCGAGGAGTCGCAGCGCGTCCGCCACGCCGGGGTCGCCGTGTCCAGGGTCGAGTCGCTGCTCGAAGGCGCGCAGATCCTGCTGCCCGGCCTGCTCATCGCGGCCGTCACGGGCGTCGGCGCGTCGTTCGCGATCGGCGGGCAGATCTCCACGGGCCAGCTCGTCGCCTTCTACGGCTACGCGGTCTTCCTGATCGGCCCCATGCGCACGCTCACCGAGGCCGCCGACAAGCTGACCAAGGGCCACGTGGCCGCCCGCCGGGTGGTACGCATCCTGTCGATGGAGCCCGAGGTGTCCGGCGGCACGGGCGCCAGCGGGGGCGGCGTGCTGCGCGACACCTTCAGCGGCGTCACCCTCCAGCCGGGCACGCTCACCGCCGTGGCCGCCTCCGCGCCCGACGACGCGATCGCCATCGCCGACCGCCTCGGCCGCTACACCGGCGGCGACGTCACCTTCGGCCAGGCCGAGCTGGCCGAGCTGCCCATCGAGGAGGTCCGCTCCCGCATCCTGGTCGCCGACAACGGCGCCCGCCTGTTCACGGGCCGGCTCCGCGACGAGCTGGACGTACGCGGCGGCGCCTCCGACGACGAGGTGGGCCGGGCGCTGCGCGCCGCCTGCGCCGAGGACATCGTCGAGGCCCTGCCCGACGGGCTGGAGGCGCAGGTCGCCGAGGGCGGCCGGGAGTTCTCCGGCGGCCAGCAGCAGCGGCTGCGGCTGGCCCGCGCGCTGATCGCCGACCCGGAGGTGCTCATCCTGGTCGAGCCGACCAGCGCCGTGGACGCCCACAGCGAGGCCCGCATCGCCGACCGGCTGGCCCGTGCGCGCGCCGGCCGTACGACGCTGGTCTGCACGACCAGCCCGCTGGTGCTCGACCGCACCGACCACGTGATCTACGTCGAGGACGGCAGGGTGCTCGCCGAGGGCACCCACCGGGAGCTCCTGGAGTCCTCGCCCGCCTACGCCGCCACCGTGACCCGAGGGGAGGACTGACGATGGCCCGCGAGATCCTGCCGGTCGCCGACCAGGCGCGGGTGCGCGCCTACGCCCGGCGGCTGACGCTGAGGTACCCGCGCCGGCTCGCCACCGCCCTCGTCCTGCACGGGCTGGCCGCCGTCGCGGGACTGGCCGTGCCGTGGCAGCTCGGCCGGCTCGTCCAGGACGTCAAGCTGGGCGCCCCGGTGAACGTCGGGCTGGTCGCGGCCGGCATCGGCGCGTTCCTGCTGCTCCAGGGCGTGCTGGTCCGGTACGCGGTGCTGGCCTCGGCCCGGCTCGGCGAGAAGGTCCTGGCCGAGCTGCGCGAGGAGTTCGTCGACCGGGTGCTGGCCCTGCCGCTGTCCACGGTCGAGCGGGCCGGCTCCGGCGACCTGATCACCCGCACGTCCCGCGACGTCGACTCGCTGTCCAGGACCGTACGGCACGCGGTGCCCGAGACGCTGATCGCGATCGTCACGTTCGCGATCACGCTGGGCGCGCTGGTGCTGGTCGGGCCGCTGCTCATGCTGCCGATGCTGGTGGCGGCGCCGCTGCTGTGGCTGTCCACCCGCTGGTACCTCAAGCGGGCCCGCGACGGCTACCTGCGCGAGAACGCCGCCTACGCCGACATGACCGAGGGCCTGGCCGAGACAGTGGAGGGCGCCCGGGCGGTCGAGGCGCTCGGCCTCCAGGAGCGGCGCAGGCAGCGGACCGACCACGACATCGCCCGGTCCTTCGCCGCCGAGCGCTACACCCTCGGCCTGCGCACGGTCTGGTTCCCGGCGGTCGAGCTGGGCTACGTCATCCCGGTCGTGTCCACGCTGCTCGTCGGCGGCCTGTTCTACATCGACGGGCGGGTCACGCTGGCCCAGGTCACCGCCGCCACCCTGTACGCCCAGCAGCTCATCGACCCGCTCGACCGGTTCCTCATGTGGATCGACGAGCTGCAGGTGGGTGGGGCGGCCATGGCCCGGCTGCTCGGCGTGGCCGACGTGCGCGACGACCGCGTCCCCTCCGACGCCCGGCCCTCCGGGGAGCTGATGGAGGCCGACGACGTTCGCTACGCCTACCGGGAGGGCCGCGACGTGCTGCACGGCGTGTCCCTCACCGTGCGGCCGGGCGAGCGGCTGGCCATGGTCGGGCCGTCGGGCGCGGGCAAGTCCACGCTGGGCAGGCTCCTGGCCGGCATCCACGGCCCGCGCGCCGGCACTGTGGCGGTGGGCGGCGTCCCGTTGGTGGAGCTGCCGCTGGACGAGCTGCGCGGGCACGTCGCGCTGGTCACCCAGGAGCACCACGTGTTCAAGGGCACCCTGCGCGACAACCTGCTCATCGCCCGGCCCGAGGCCGACGACGAGGCCGTGCGCGCCGCGCTCACGGCGGTGGACGCGCTCGACTGGGTGCTCGCCCTGCCGGACGGCCTCGACACGCTCGTCGGCTCCGGCGGCACGGCGATCTCGCCCGCCCACGCGCAGCAGCTCGCGCTGGCCCGCCTGGTGCTGGCCGACCCGCACACGCTGGTGCTCGACGAGGCCACGTCGCTGATCGACCCGCGCGCCGCCCGCCACCTGGAGCGCTCGCTCGCCGCGGTGCTGGACGGGCGCACGGTCATCGCGATCGCCCACCGGCTCTACACGGCCCACGACGCCGACCGGGTGGCGGTGGTGGAGGACGGCCGGATCACCGAGCTGGGTTCCCACGAGGAGCTGGTGGCCGCCGGAGGGTCGTACGCGGCGCTGTGGAGCAGCTGGCACGGCGTTCCGGCCCGTACGAGCGGCTGAAGGCCCGGGGCGGGCGCCCCGGCCCGTACGCGCGGCTGTGGCCCGGTTCATTCCATGGGCTGGAGACGGAGGTCGTGCCTGGGCGCGTCGGCGGCGGCGAAGCGGAGCAGGCGCTCCCCCTCCTCCGCGACGGCGGCCTCCTCCGCGTCTGTCAGAGGCGCGAGGAGGCGGACCTCCAGCGTCGCCGTCCCCTTCGCCCGCCGGATCTCCCACAGCCCGCGCACGAACCCGTCCACCAGCAGCGCCGCGTACACCCCGACGTGCCGGCGGCCCTCGGCGGTCATCAGCCGCCGCCGGTCGGCGTGGCCCAGCACCACGTTGTCGAGCGCGGCCAGGAACCGGACCGGGGCGGGGGTGTCCGGGTCGGGCCGGGGCGCCTCCGGCAGGTCGAGCAGCTCGGCGCCCTCCTCGTCCCGGAACACCGCCAGCCGGGGCCGCAGCTCGTCGGCGACCGCCCGCAGCCGGGTCAGGCCGCTCCATGCCTGCGCGTCCTTGACCGTGGCCGGGCCGAAGGCCGCGAGGTAGCGCAGCAGCAGCTCGCGCGCCCCCTCCGAGGTCGCGGCCTGCGGGGCGCCGAGCCAGTCGTCCGCCAGCGTGAACGGCGTCGGCCCGCGCCGCCCCCAGGTGCCGTCGGGCGGCGGGTGCACGACCGGCAGCAGCCCCTGCACCGAGCGGGCCAGCGCGACGGGATCCGCCCCCGGCCAGCGCTCGGCAAGCGCCCTGCCCAGCTCAGGCCGGTTCAGCACGCCGCCGGAGAGCAGCCCCCGCGCGGTCGCGGCCAGCTCGGCGGGGTCCACGCCCGGCGTCGCCCGGCCGAACGCGCCCCTGCGCCACCGCTCCAGCATCGGCTCCAGCAGCGGACGCAGCCACCGGTAGTCGGCCGCGCTCACGAGGTGCTGGGTGCCCCGGTACAGCGTCGCCCGCACGACCCGGCGCTCGTACAGCAGTGTCGTCAGGTCGTCGTGCCGGAAGCCCGTGACACGGCTCCACAGGCCGACGTACGGCGGGTCGGGGTCCTGGGCCTGGAGGCCGGCCAGCCGCTCGACCACCTCCAGCGCCGGCGCGCCGGTACGCCCCAGCAGGAGCTGGCGCTCCAGCGTGGCCCGGTTGAGGGCCCGCCGGGAAAGGACGTCCATCGATCTCCTCATCCGTCTTCGCGCGTCATCCGTCTTCGCGCGTCATTCGTCTGGGCACGGCTGCTGCGACGGCCAGGCCGCGCGCTGGAGGCGCCCCGTGAGCGTGCGCAGGTGCTCCAGCAGCTCCGGCGGCTCCCGCACCTCGAACTCGAACCCGAACGCGGCCACCCACACCGCCAGGTGGTCGAGGCTGTCGGAGCCGATCCGCAGCAGGCACGTGCGCTCGTCGATCGGCTCCACCACGCCGAGCGTGACCGGAACCTCGCCGGCCACCTCCGCCGCCGGGGCGTGCATGGTCAGGACCGCCTGGTGGCGGTGCGGCCGGGTGGTCGTGGCCGCGGCCAGGTAGCGCGCGACGTCCTCGTCGGGCAGTGGGCGCGGGACGAAGCGCGGGCCGTTCGGCACCCGCAGGGACATGCGGTCCACCCGGTACGTGCGCCAGTCGTCCCGAGTCGTGTCCCAGCCGAGCAGGTACCACCGCCGGCCGCCGCTGACCAGCCGGTACGGCTCGGCGTCGCGCACGCTCTCCTCGCCCTCGCGCGCGACGTACCCGAACCGCAGCCGCTCCCGGTCGCGCACCGCCGCGGCGATGGCGGTCAGCGTCGCGGGGTCCACCGTGGGACCGGCGGCCGGCATGGCCACCATCGCGGCGCCGAGGGTCCCCACCTGGTGGCGCAGCCGCGAGGGGAGGACCTGGTCCAGCTTGGCCAGGGCACGCACGGACGTCTCGGCGATGCCGGTGACCGCGCCGCCCGCGGCCGTGCCCAGCGCCACCGCCACGGCCACCGCCTCCTCGTCGTCGAGCAGCAGCGGCGGCAGGACGCCGCCGCTGCCCACCTGGTAGCCGCCGCCCACCCCGCCCACCGCGTCGACGGGGTAGCCGAGCCGGCGCAGCTTGCCGACGTCGCGCCGCAGCGTACGCGGGCTGACCCCGAGCCGCTCGGCCAGCTCCGCCCCCGGCCAGTAGGGGCGTCCCTGCAACAGGCCCAGCAGGCGGAGCAGCCGGGCAGAGGTCTCCAGCACACGACGACTCTGCCACCGATCGCGGCCGGTAGCTGACCGCGATCAACCGAAGGCTCAGGTCAGACTGTGGAAGAACGCCCGGACGTCCTCGGCGAACACCCCCGGCTCCTCCATGGCGAAGAAGTGGCCGCCGGTGTCCTGCTGCGACCAGTGCACGATCGCGTGGTCGCGCTCGGCGTACGGCCGGATGCCGTACTCGTTCGCCCCCGCCAGCAGCACGCCCGTGGGGACGGTGCCGCGCGGCTTGGGCGCCCAGCCCGCCGGGTCGTTGACCTGCTCGTAGTAGATCTGCGCCGCCGAGCCGGCCGTGCCCGTCAGCCAGTAGAGGGTGACGTTGGTGAGGAACAGGTCGCGGTCCACCGGGCCGCCCGCCCAGCGGTGGAACATCTCCGCGATCCAGGCGAGCTGCCCGGCCGGGGAGTCGGTCAGGCCGTACGCGAGCGTCTGCGGCGAGCGCGACTGGATCGCGACGTACCCGGCGGTCGCCTCGTCCAGCGCGGCGGCCCGCTCGCGCTCCACGTCCGTCAGCCGGGCGTCCTCCTCCTCGTCGCCCGCCGGGAACGACAGGATGCCGGAGAGGTGGACTCCAATGACCCGCCCGGGGGCCAGACGGGCCATCTCCGGGGCGACGAACGCGCCGGTGTCGCCGCCGTGCACGCCGTACCGGTCGTAGCCGAGGATCTCCATCAGCCGCGTGAACGCCCCGGCGACGCGGCCGGCGGTCCAGCCCGGCTCGGCGAGCGGCGAGGAGAACGCGAACCCGGGGATCGACGGGATCACCAGGTGGAAGTCCTTGCGCAGCGGCTCGACCACCTCCAGGAACTCCACGAAGGACATCGGCCAGCCGTGCAGGAGCACGAGCGGCATCGCGCCGGGGTCGTCCGAGCGGACGTGCGCGAAGTGCACGGTCTGGCCGTCGATGGCGGTCGTGAACTGCGGCAGGGCGTTGAGCCGCCGCTCCTGGGCGCGCCAGTCGAACTCCGAACGCCAGTAGGCGGCCAGCTCCTTGGCGTGGTCCACGGGGGTGCCGCGGGTCCAGCCGGTGCCGGGCAGGTCGGCGGGCCAGCGGGTGGCGTCCAGCCGGCGCCGGAGCTCGTCGAGCTCGGACTGCGGGACGTCGATGTGAAAGGGGACGGGCGCGGGAACGTCCGCGTGAGAAGAGGCCTGAGAAGAGGTCGGTGAAGACATGGCCGCGACACTAGGAAGGATCGCGGCCACCTTCTGTCCTCCGGTGCCGAGCCGGTGTCAGTCGCCCAGCGCGCGCTTGAGGAAGTCCACCTGGAGCAGCAGGAGGTTCTCGGCGACGATCTCCTGCGGCGTCATGTGGGTGACGCCCGACAGCGGCAGCACGCTGTGCTGGCGCCCCGCCGCGAGCAGCGCGGACGACAGGCGCAGCGTGTGGGCCGCCACCACGTTGTCGTCGGCCAGGCCGTGGACGAGCAGGAGGGGCCGCTCCAGCTTGGCCGCGTCGCCGAACAGCGACGAGTTGTCGTACACGTCCGGCTGCTCGTCCGGATGGCCCAGGTAGCGCTCGGTGTAGCAGGTGTCGTACAGCCGCCAGTCGGTCACCGGCGCCCCCGCGACGGCCGCGTGGAACACGTCCGGCCGGCGCAGCACCGCGAGCGCCGCCAGGTAGCCGCCGAACGACCAGCCGCGGATGGCCACCCGCCCCAGGTCGAGGTCGTCGGGGTACTGCTGGGCCACGCCCTGCAGGGCGTCGATCTGGTCCTCCAGGGCCGGGGTGGCCAGGTCGTTGAGCACGGCCCGCTCGAACTCCGGCCCCCGGCCCGGGGTGCCGCGGCCGTCGGCCACGATCACCGCGAACCCCTGCTCGGCGAACCACTGGCTCTCCAGGTAGCCGCCGCGCCGGTTGAGCACGCGCTGCGCGTGCGGCCCGCCGTACGGGTCCATGAGGACGGGCAGCCGCCCCGAGCCCGGCTCGTACCAGGAGGGCAGCACCACGGCGGTGGCCAGCTCGCGGCGGCCGGAACGGCCCAGCGAGACGCGCAGGTCGAGGCCGGGACGCTCGGCCACGGACGGGATCGGGATCGCCACGCCGTCGCGGCGCACGACCGTCGTGGACACGCCCTCGGCGTCGAGGCTCTGCTCGGTGAGCACGCCGACGCCCCCGGCCATCCGCCCCGAGAACACCCCGGAACGGGTCGAGACCGGCAGCAGCGAGTGGCCGTCCCACGTCCAGAGCTGGATCTCGGTCGGGTCGCCGCTCGCGCTGAACAGCACGCTGTCGTGGTCGACGTCGAGCACGGCCCGCACCTGGAGCGTGGGCGGCGTGACCGCGCGGTCGCCGACGAACAGCCGGTTGCCGCCGTCGGCCGAGGCCACCCACACCAGCGATCCGTCGTCGAGGTGGGCCGGCACGCCCGGGACGACGTCCACCCACGCCGGGTCGGTGTCCTCGCGCACCAGCGTCGAGGCGCCGGTCGCCGGGTCCACCTCGAACAGGCGGAGCGTTCTCTGGTCGCGCGGCATCGTCACGATCGACAGCGCGTGGGAGTCCCAGGAGGCCGTGGTCAGGTACTCGTCCGCGAACGGCACGGCCACGCGCGAGCCGTCCAGGCCCAGCACGAACAGCTCGGTGACCGCGTTGGGCGTGCCCGCCGCCGGGTAGCGCTGGGCCGTCGCCGGCCGGTCGGGGTTGGCCGGGTCGGAGACGTACCAGGTGTGGACCGGGGCCTCGTCGGCCCGCTCCACCAGGAGCGCGTCGCCGCCGGGCGACCACCAGTGGCCGCGCATCCGGTCCATCTCCTCGGCCGCGATGAACTCGGCCAGGCCGTACGTCACGGTCGGCGCCTCGGGCGTCGCCAGCGCGCGGTCCTCGCCCGAGGCGAGGTCCTGGACGCGCAGGGTGCCCTCGGAGACGTACGCGACGTGCCGGCCGCCGGGCGACAGGCGCGGGTCGATCACCGCGCCGGGCACGTCCAGGCGGCGGGTCCGGCCGCTGGCCAGCTCCGTCACGTACAGGCCGCCCGCCAGGGCGAACGCGGCCGTCGTCACGTCGGCGTCGGTGCTGTAGGCGACCACGCCGCCCGCCTGCTCGCGGCTGCGCTCGCGCCGGGCGCGCTCCTCGGGCGGCAGGTCGCCCTCGTCGGCGTCGAGCGCGCGCGGGTCGACGACGAGACGCTCGACGTGGTTGCCGGTGTCGAGCTCCCACAGGCAGGTGACCGGGTCGGTGCCGGTCCTCGTCCGCAGGAACACCACCCTGGATCCGTCAGGGGAGATCGTGAAGCCCCTGGGCACACCGAGGGTGAACCGGCGGGTCCTGGCCGACAGACGCGGGAAGCTCTCACTCATGGGCCCAATCCTGCCAGGAAGCCGGAATTGGTTACGCTCGGACTCATGACCGATCGACGGCTGCTGCTCGTGCATGCTCACCCCGACGACGAGTCGATCGGCACCGGCGCCACGATGGCCCGCTACGTGGCCGAGGGCGCCCACGTCACGCTCGTGACCTGCACGCTCGGCGAGGAGGGCGAGGTGATCCCCGAGCACCTGGCGCACCTGGCCGCCGACCGCGACGACGCGCTCGGGCCGTACCGGATCGGGGAGCTGGCGGCGGCCTGCGAGGCGCTGGGCGTGCGCGACCACCGGTTCCTCGGCGGGGCGGGACGCTGGCGCGACTCGGGGATGATGGGCGTCGCCTCCAACGAGCGTCCCGGCGCGTTCTGGCAGGCCGACCTGGACGAGGCCGCGGGGGAGCTGGTCGAGGTCATCCGCGAGGTGCGGCCCCAGGTGCTGGTGACCTACGACGCGAACGGCTTCTACGGGCACCCCGACCACATCCAGGCCAACCGGGTGTCGCGGCGGGCGTTCGAGCTGGCCGCCGACCCGGGCTTCGGCGAGGGCGAGCCATGGCAGATCGCCAAGCTCTACCACACGGCCGCGGCCCGCTCGGTGATGCGGCGCACGGCCGAGGCGCTGCGCGAGGCGAAGTCGGGCTTCCTCGTCGAGGACGTGGACGACATGCCCTTCGGCAGCACCGACGAGGCGATCACCACGGAGATCGACGCGCGGCCGTGGGTCGGGGCCAAGCTGGCCGCCCTGCGCGCCCACGCCACCCAGGTGACGGTACGAGAGCCGTGGTTCGCGCTGTCCAACGGCATCGGGCAGGAGGCGCTCGGGGTCGAGCACTACGTGCTGGCGATCGGAGTGCCGGGGCCGTCGGTGCCGGGCGCCCCCGTCGAGGCCGGCGGCCTGGGCGAGCCCCACAACCGCGAGAACGACCTGTTCGCCGGAGTCCACTGACCTCCTCGTCGGCGGGTGCCTCTCGGAATCCACTAACCTCGTTCGACATGGAGGATCGCGAGCAGGCCGGTGCGGCGCTGTCCGACACGGAGGACCGCGGGCGGACCGGCTCGGCGCTCGGCGGCGCGGTCTACGGCATGCTGTTCGTGCTGGGGCTCGTCATGGGGGTCGTGGGCGGGTTCACGCAGGCCACCTGGCACATCGGCCCCGTACCCGTCGCGGCGATCGGCTGGCTGCTGGCGCTGTTCGGCGCCTGCCTGGGGGCCGGCCGGATGCTGCGGTCCCGGGCCGCGGCGGCGGTGACGGCCGCCGGGTGGCTGCTGGTGTCGATGCCGTTCTCGTTCCAGCTCAAGCAGGGCGACCTGGTCATCTCCGGCAGCCCCGCCGGCTACGTCTACCTGTACGGGGGGATCGCGGCGGCGGTGGGGGCCTTCCTGCTGTCGCCGTCGTCGTCGCGCGGTTCGTGGCTCCTGCACGGGCAGATTCCGCGAAACCCGACGTAAAGTACATCCGTGCACCATGGTTCCCTCAGCCGGCCCGTGGACCAACGGACGTACCGGAAGGTCGTCGGGAAGTTCGCCACCGGCGTCGCCGTCGTCACGACCCGGCTCGGCGAGGTGGACCACGCGATGACGGTCAACTCGTTCACGTCCGTCTCGCTGGAGCCGCTGCTGGTGCTCTTCTGCGCCGAGAAGGCGGCCCGCTTCCACCCGGCGGTGCTGGAGGCCGGGGTGTGGGGGGTCTCGGTGCTGCCGGCGTCCATGGAGGACGCCTCACGCTTCTTCGCCCACCGGGGCAGGTCGCTCGACGGCCAGCTCGCCCGCTGGCCCCACCACCGGTCGCCGGCGGGGGTCGCGCTGTTCGACGGGGCGATCGCCACGCTGGAGGCGAGGACGACGGCCGTCCACCCCGCGGGCGACCACTCGATCGTCGTCGGCGCCGTCACCCACCTCGGCACCCCGTCCGACACCGCCCCCCTCCTCTACCACAACGGCCGCTACGGGACATCCTCTTAAGATCGTTCCTCTTTTACGGCGGGGCACGGGAGGGCCCAGTCGCCGCACGTGGCCGGGCCCTGTCCAGGGGCACGCTCCTCCAGCGCGCATGGCGGGGCGCCGCGACGCGCGCGACGTGGGCCGGGGCCGGGGTCGCTCTGGTCCGCCGCTCCACCACGACGGCTTGCCCGGCATCCGGCCTCCAGCGGCGGTCGGCCATGACCGGCCTCCGGGCTCCGCGATCGCCGACATCCGGTCCGCGGCCTGCGAGGTGACCGGCATCCTGCTGTTTCCGGCGACGCTCGGTGGTGACCGGCGTTCGGCTGTCTCCGGCGACGCTCGGCAGGGACCAGCTTCCGCCTTCGGTGGCGTGGTCGGCGGGTGGCGTGCCGGAGCCCGGTACGCCGGTCGCCTGTGAGTGGCGGCCGGTGTGCCGGGCTCTGACGCTGGAGGATCAGCCGGTGGAGGGGACCGAGGGGTTACTGGGGTGGGGCCGTGGCCGCTTCGGTGGTCGGCTCCGGTGTCGGCGACTCCGAGGGGGGCGCCTCCGACGGGGGATCGGTGGGGGAGCCCGTGGCCGGCGGGCAGGCGGGGATCGGCTCCGGCGGGGCCGAGGGCGTGCCCGGGTCGGTGGGCGTGCCGGTGGGGGCGACCGTGTCAGTCGGCGAGGTGGCGACCGGCGGTGTGGGCGTCGGCGTCGCGGGCGTCTCCGGGGCCGGGGTGTCCGAGGGCGCCGTCACCGCCGGGGTGGTGAACGCCGCCGCGCCGTCCGACGGCGCCCCCGGGACAGGCGCCCCCGGGACGGGCGTCTCCGTGACCGGCCGGCACGTGAACGTGACCGTCGCCGTCACGGTCTCCGCCGGGGCCGTGACCGTCTGGGGTGGCGCCGTCTGCGTGACGATCGTCGTGACCTGCTGGGTGGCGGTCTCCGTCGTGGTGACCGTCACCGTGTCGGCGGGCTCAGGGGTGGCCGTGACCGTGGTGGTGGGGTACGCCGTGGGGGTGGCCGTCACGGTGCGGGTGGGCCACGGCAGCGCCCGCGCCTTCACCTTGGGCTTGCCCCGTACCTTGTACGTGCCCTTGCCGAGCTTCCTGGTGACCTGCCCGGCGCCGGTGGTCACGGGCACTTCGCTGGTGGCCGTCTTGCAGGACCTGCCCTTGCAGACCCTCTGCTTGACGGTGAAGCGTGCCGCGCCGTCGTACGTGATCGAGACGTTCAGATGAGAGACGCCGTCCTTCTTGACGACTTTCGTCTTCGCGGTGTACTTCCCGACCGTGGGGGTTGGCGTCGGTGTGGGAGTGGGGGTGTTGGTCGATGCGACCACGACCCGGAGAGGAGGGTCGGACAAGCCCAGGGGATCAGTCGATGAGGTCTGGGTGATCGCGATGCCGCCGGCACCGGCCAAGGCCAGCGCTCCGAGCAGCGCGCCCAGCGTCATTAATCTCATAATCCTGCTCTCAGGGGAGATTTCAGGACGCAGATCATTATTCCGACTTGTCAAGATTGGTCAAGACTGAGACGCATGAATAGGCGCTACCGGTTCCGGCGGGTGGTGAACTACATCAATCTCTCCACTCCGCTCGGTCTCCTCATCTCCGTCATCGGCGGAGCCACCAGGCAGTCCGGGCCCAACGGGCTCATCCTCGCCCACGGCTACCGCTACCGCTTCCCGATCGCGGGCGCGTTCACCGTCGGCAACGTCGTCCTCACCCGCCGGACGGAGCTGGACGAGCGGCTCATCCTGCACGAAGGCCGACACGCCACCCAGTGGGCGTGGTGCGCCGGACTGCCGATGCTGCCGCTGTATCTCGTGTCCATGCTGGCGTCGGTGATCGTGTGCGGGCATCAGGCCTCGTACAACGTCTTCGAACGCCTGGCGGGCCTGGACGACGGCGGCTATCCGCGCGCCCCCCTGCGCTGGCGCAGGTGAGCGGAGCGCGAGGCTCGCTGCGGCCGCTCCTCGCGGTTCGGGCGGTGCGGACATCGAGTCGCGCGGTCCGGCGCTCCGGGGCGTCCATGCACCGGGTGGGTGGTGCCTGGGCCCTGTCGTGACCGAAGGTACGCAGGTGAGAAGCGGCATAAGTGACTGATCCGTCACCCAGGGCAGGGGCGGATCATGACGAAGTCTCCCATTCCACCGCGAAAGTGGCCAGATGGCTTCAAGGATCGACTGACCGCCCCCCTCCCCGCGTACCGTGAACTGTTGAGCGTCACCTGGAACGGCGGCGTCCGCCCCCGAGGCGGCGACGCCGACCTCATCCCCGTGCGCCGCGCGGGCGGCCTGCCCCGCCCGGAGGCCGGCCGGACCATGGTGACGTGGGTGGGCCACTCCACCTTCGTGGTGCAGATCGGGGGACTGACGATCCTCACGGACCCGGTCTGGTCACGCAAGATCCCCGGGGTGCGGGGCCGCCTCACTCCTCCCGGGGTGGCCTGGAGCGACCTGCCGAAGATCGACGCCGTTGTCATCAGCCACAACCACTACGACCACCTGGACGCCCCCACGGTCCGGCGGCTGCCGCGCGACACGCCGATGTTCGTGCCGGCCCGGTTAGCGGCCTGGTTCGACCGCCGTGGGTTCACGGACGTGACCGAGTTGGACTGGTGGGAGTCCGCGGCCGTCGGCGGCGTCACGCTCGACTTCGTGCCCGCCCACCACTGGAGCCGGCGCGGCGTCTTCGACACCTGCAGGACATTGTGGGGCGGGTGGGTGATCGGCCGCTCCGTGTACTTCGCCGGCGACACGGGGTACGGCGAGCGGCTGGCGCAGATCGGCGAACGCTACCAGGGTCTCGACCTGGCGCTCATGCCGGTGGGCGGATACGACCCGCACTGGTTCGCCAAGGCGGCCCACGTCAACCCGGCGGAGGCGGTGCGCGGCTGCCTGGACGTGGGGGCCCGCCGGATGGCCACCATGCACTGGGGGACGTTCGTGCTGTCGAGCGAGCCGCTGCTGGCGCCGGTGGAGCAGGCGCGCGCGGAGTGGGAAGCCCACGGCCTGGCCCGGGAGGACCTGTGGGATCTGGCGGTGGGCGAGTCCCGCGCGTTCACACCGGCGGGCATGTCGGCGGGCACTCCGGCGGGTGTGTCGGCAGGCACCTCCATGGGCGCATCGGCAGGCACCTCCACGGGTACCTCGACCGGCGCACCGGCGGGCGCCTCGACCGGCACTCTGACGGGCGCACCGGTGGAGAAGAAGGTGCCCGCTCTCGTCGTGCCGGCGGCGCCGAGCGCGATGGCCGACTCGGCCCGCACCACGGACCCTGCGCAGGTGCCCGTGTCGGTCTCCCCTTCGCGTCGTGAGCAGGGGCGGGAAGCCGGGCGGCGGCGCGACCGGGAGGCGGCACGCCGGGCCGCCCGCGAAGGGGCCACGGCCCGCGCTTCGGCGGCGCATCGGGATCCTCGTGAGGAGGCCGCGGCCCGCGTCCCGGCGGCGCATCGGGATCCTCGTGAGGAGAGCACGGCCGGTGCCTCGGCGGCGCGCCAGGAGGCTCGTGAGGGGGCCACGGCCGGTGCCTCGGCGGTGAGTGAGCGGATGGGCGGGTGAGGCCGGGAAGGCCGGCCACCCACGACGGCCGCTACGGTGATCCGCCACCCGGCCGTCCAGTGAAGAGGCGCCGGGGTCAGTCGTCGTCGGGATCTGCCGGCTCCACGGTCGGTGCTGTGATCTGCAGCGGTGCAGTGGCCCCGCCGGCGATCTCACGCCCTTGATTCAGTGTGTAGTCAAGCTGCCTGGCCAGGTGGGGGAGGGTCGCCGGAGGGAGATACCCGTCAGCGCCGGCGTTGAGCAGCCGTCGGACCGGGCCGTGGTACTGGACTCCGAGTTCGTGGTCCTCGATCTCGGTGACGATGACGCGAGCTTTCGGGAACATCGATCGCAGCGCCCCGATCAGCTGCGGGCTGCCTGGAGGTACCAGCAGCACATCGGTCGTCGCGGGAGCCGCATGCATGTCGAGCACCACGTAGTCCGCCCCGAGCTGGGTGGACAGCGCAACCCGGGCCGCGGTCGACAACTCCATCGCGGTGGCCACGACTGTCACGCTCTCGTAGTCGACCGGTGCTTGATCGTCGGTCTCATCCGGCGCGTCGCGATCGACGATGGCGCCCTGGACCACGTCAATGGTGCTGGAGATCGTCGCGATCGATGCGCCGTCACGCGTGAGGACCAGGTTCTCGCCAGGCTCGAGGGCGTCGATGAGCGCCACGACGTCTTCGGGGAGGCGGGTCACGTCGATTCGCTGCGTGGAGCGTGGGGCGCGTTCGCGGATCACCATGCCGGGGACACGCTCACGGCTGCGAGGGCACCCTGCGTCATGCGTGGCCCCGGCACCCGGCGAAAGGCCCATCGGCGACGACATGGTGGCCTGCCCCGAAGGCGCCGCCCAACTCGATGATCACATGAGTCCCTTCTGATGCTGTGATCTCGTTGGATGCCACTGCGCGACCATTGGTTCGAGGCCGCGCCGGAGTTTCTCCCGTCGTCCATGTCCACGCCCATCGACGGCGACGCGAGGGTGGGGCCACAGGAGGGCCGCCACGGCGGCGGTGGAGACGGCACCCGCCGACAGGACCGAGGCCGTCGCCGGGGCTGCCGCCGTGACGCCCGCCAGGGACAACCCGCACACCACCCCGGCCACCACCACGTACGCCCCCAGCGCCAGCCGGACCAGGCGCAGCCGTTGCCGCTCCTCCGGCAGCGTGCGGCCCGCGAGCCAGGCCAGCGCCGGCAGCAGCAGGACGCCGTGCATGAGCACCGCGTGGGCCGGCTTGAGGGCCGCGGCCACCGTGTAGGCCGCGTCCTGGTGGCCCGAGCGCGCCTGGGTCACCCCTTGGGCGATCATGAGGGCGCCGAAGGCCATGGAGGCCAGGAGCGTGCCGAACCCCGCTCGTACGGCCAGCAGCACGCTGGGCGCCACCCCGGGACTCCGGCGCGACACCGCCACCGTCGCGCAGATCGTCACCACGACCAGCACCAGGCCGCCCGCCGCCAGGGTCGCGCTCACCAGCGAGTCGAAGCCCGTCGCGAAGTTGAAGTGCGACGGCACCCCACGCCATGCCTGCATGGTGATCAGCGTCAGCTCGATGGCGGACGCGGCCGTGAACACGCCGACCAGCGTGCCGCGCGGCCGCGGGCGCAGCCCGGCCAGCCCGGTCACCCAGGCCAGCGTCGCCACGCTCAGCCCGAACGACACCCCGAACGTGAACGGCTTGCGCCACGACACGGGGCCGTCCCACGGGCCGCCGTCGACCAGGAGCAGGCCGAGATGGGCGAGCCCCGCGAGGACCATCACCGCGGCGATCGTGTACCAGAGCCTGTTCATGCGTCCATGGTGCGCAAACGAGGGCTCGGGCGCGTCAACCTGAGGGTTGGTCCTGCGGTACGACCGGGGTCGTACGGACGAAAGGTCCCGTCCAGGGCGTACCGGCAGACGACCCGTCCGTTCAGCGGTCGCCCGCCGAGCCCTGCCTCACGAGCCGTGCCCTCAGGGGCGAAGGCGGAGCGTGTGGGCCGCGGACTGCCGTACCGACTCCGGCTTCGAGCGCATCGGCATCAGCTCCCCCTTCGCCCAGGTCTCCGCCTGGTCCCAGTAGTTGGCGTGGAAGGCGTGCCCCGACGCGCCCGTCAGGTTGATCCACTGCGACCTGTCCGGGTCCGCCAGGTCCACCACCATCCGCATCGACGGGACCGACGTGACCTCGTACCCCTTGCCCACGTTCCAGCCGGTGGCGTTCACCGCGTCCTTGCCGCCCGCCACGCTCAGCGGCCCCCGGTTGAACAGCGCCTCCACCGGCGCGATCCCCGAGGTGCCGAGTGAGGCGTTGGTGAGCGTGAGCCGGTGCAGGTCGCCCCAGCGCCAGGCGCGGACGTCGGAGCCGAGCTGTCCGGACACCTCCTGGTACGCGTCGGCCATCGCCTGCCGCAGGATGTCGTCGCGGGTCTCCCGGTAGCCCTTGGTGGCGGTGTCGTCCCAGAACGGGTCGTCGGGCGTGTCGAGCAGCCGCCGCACCACCAGGTACCACCGGTCGCCGCCGCTCGGGCGGGCCCCCTCGGGCAGGTCGTCGTCGAAGGCGTCGCTCAGCAGGTGACGCCAGACCGCGTTGAAGTACGCGGCGGGCGCGGAGTCGGCGCCCTGCGAGCCGTCCCAACCCTTCAGCAGTTCCCGCGCCTGTACGGCGGGGCCCGCCATCCGCACGTCCATGAGCGCCGGGACCAGCGTCTCCGCCAGGCCGTTGCGGGTGTCGCGCTGGATCGCGGCCATGGTGGAGGCGTCCACGTCGCCCTTGGCGATCGCCTGCTTCAGCCGGTCGGTGATGCGCTGCGAGCGGTACCCGTACGACCAGTCCTTGGTCAGCAGCGGCTGGTAGCGCCGCGGGTCGATGACGGCGTTGTTGGCCGTGACGATGTAGCCCTCGGGCGGGTTCTCGACCGACGGGAGCCGGTCGTAGGGGATGGGCGCGGTCTTCCAGTCGTACTCGCCCGTCCAGCCGGGCACCGGCCAGGTGCCGTCGCCCTTCTCGCGCACCGGGATCCGGCCGGGCGCCTGGTAACCGATGTTGCCGGAGGTGTCGGCGTACACGAGGTTCTGCGCGGGCACCTCGAACAGCGCCGCCGCGGCGCGGAACTCGTGCCAGTCGCCCGCCTCGTTCAACGCGAAGATCGCGTCGGCGGTGCGGCCGGGCATGAGCGCGGTCCACTGGAGCGCCACCGCGTTCGCGCCCCCGGACGGCTTCACGTCGTCCATGACCTGGTTGATCAGCGGCCCGTGCCTCGTGGAGCGCACCTCGATGGTGACGGTGTCGCCGCCCGCCACCTTGATCGTCTCCTGCCGCTTGTCCAGCTTGACCTGCTCGCCCTGGTACAGGTACGTGTCGCCCGAGACCTGCTCCAGGAACAGGTCGGCCACGTCCGGACCGAGGTTGGTGAACCCCCATGCGATCTTGTCGGTGTGGCCGATGACGACGCCGGGGACGCCCGAGAACGTGAACCCCGTCACGTCGTACGAGCACCGCTCCGACAGCTCGCGGCAGTGCAGCCCCGCCTGGTACCAGACCGACGGCATCGCGGCGGACAGGTGCGGGTCGTTGGCCAGCAGCGGCTTGCCGCTCCGGGTGTGCTCGCCGGAGACGACCCACGAGTTCGAGCCGATGCCGTCGCGGTCGGCGCCGCTCATCGTGCCGGGCACGGCGTCCAGCGTCCGCGCGGCCTGGGCGAGCGCGGCCGCGCCCTGCCCGCGCGGGCGCGTGCCCTGGCCCCGCCGCGGCGCGGCCGTCTGGTCGAACTGGTCCCGCCGGATCGCGCCGCGCGTCACGATCGGCGCGTGCTCGTCGAACGGGTATCCGGGGTAGAGCTGCTCGACCCGCTCGCGCGGAAGCCTGGTGAGGGCGAGCGCGCGGTCGATCTCGTCCTCCATGTTGGAGCGCAGGTCCCAGGCCATGGCCTTGAGCCAGGCGACGGAGTCGAGCGCCGTCCACGGCTCCGGCTTGGCGTCGACGCCGGTCAGCTTGAGCACGGAGTACTCGAGGCTGCGGTCGGAGGCGTTGGGGTTGGCCCGCAGCCAGGCGTTCACGCCCTTGGCGTACGCGTCGAGGTAGCGCCGGGTGCGCTCGGACAGCTCGGAAAGCTCCTGCTCGGCCACCCTGCGCCAGCCCATGGTGCGGATGGCCTTGTCGCTGTCGAGCGTGGCCTCGCCGAACAGCTCCGACAGCCGTCCGGCGGTCACGTGCCGCCGGAAGTCCATCTCCCAGAAGCGGTCCTGCGCGTGGACGAATCCCTGCGCCATGAACAGGTCTTCTGAGGTGTCCGCGTAAATCTGCGGAATTCCAGATTTATCGCGATAAATCTCTACATTGCCGGTTAAGCCGGGCAGCCGCAGTGACCCGTCCACCTGGGGGTACGACTTGCGGACGGTGTAGACGACGACCCCCGTCAGCACCAGCGCGAGGGCGAGGAGAACGGTCAGCGCCCGCGCCAGCCAGCGCAACGGCCACGGCAGCCAGGCGTAGGGCCTCAACCTCACGAAAACCTCCGATCCTCCGCGTCCTCCCGCGCCGGACCATTAGTCTGACAGGCCCCGATCACTCCTCTCGCACGCTCGCGGCCGGGTTCCGGAGGGCCCGGAATCCCGGCGTCACGGCGCATTCATTCATGATCACGTTCTGTGGAGGGCGGGCCCCGGAAGGGTCTCAGAGGCCCTTGCCGATGTCGCCGGACAGGTCGAGCCCCAGAACCTGATCCACGTGCAGGAACGCCTCGAACCTCGCGCCGGGCGACACCGACGCGTCGTCCTCCAGCTCCCGCAGCACCCGCAGCGCGGCCGGAGTGTCGAGATCGTCATCGAGCGCTGCCTCGACCCGCTTCACGTACTCGGCCGCCATGGGCGCGCTGGGCGACTCCGACCACTGCGCCACCCGCCTGCGCCAGTGACGCGCGGCCCGGTCGGCGGCGCGCAGGACGTCCCAGGTGAGCCCGATCGGCCGCCGGTAGTGGTGTTCCAGGAACGCCATCCGCACGGCCAGCGGGTCCAACCCGGCCTGAACGACGTCGGACAGCGACGTACCGGCGTCCAGGTGGGTGTCCGTGGGGGTGGATGGGGGCGTCCCGGTGTGCGGGTGGGTGTCCGTGGGGGTGGACAGCGGCGGTGTCATCGCCTCGCCGGCCCCGTCGTCCGCCGGGCGGTCGCCGAACGACACCTCCGCCGTGCCCACCCAGTGCCGCACGACCTCGTGCCCGGCCGCCGCGTCGCTCTGCGCGCGCTCACGTTCGACGCGCGCGCCGTCCGGGCCGTCCGGGCCCACGTGGACGTCCACCCGGCCTCCGAGCAGTCCCAGCGGCACGGCCGAGCAGGCCACATGCGGCCCGGGCACGCCCCGGCCCCAGGGCGACTCCCAGGACGGTTCCGCGCCGGCGGGGCGCCACAGCACCCAGTCGGCGGGGGAGCGCCGTCCCTCGACCTCCTCCCCGCTCCCAGCTCCGCCCGGGGAGGCGTCGCCCGCCCCGCGGGAGGCGTCGCCCGTCGTGCCCACGGAGAGGCCGGGGTACGTACCGGCGGCGAAGAAGACCGTCCCGCCCGGCACCACGTACGCGTGCCCCTTCTCCACGAGCGTCTCGACGAGCCGCAACGCGAGGGCGACGGTCTCGTCGGGGAGCGGCGCGTGCTCGGCCGGCCGGACGTTGAGGTCGGCGGCGTCCCGCTCCCCACCGACGTCCGAAGAGGCGCCGGGCCCGAGGCTACGTGGGCAGCAGGCCACGACCCGTACACGCCCGCGTTCGAGCACCCGCCGGACGAGGTCCGCCACCAGGAGCGGCCGCAGCTCGCCGAGACGGGGCCGCCCGTCCACGGAGGGCACGCACGCGTGCATCCGCAGCGCCCGCCCCACCGCGATCTCCCCGCTCGTCCCGGTCCGCCAGTCGTGGATCCGCAGCATGGCTCCGAGCCTAACCGCGCCCACCAGGACCGCGCCCACCAGAGTCAGGCCACCAAGAGGGCCGCGACGCGGTCAGCCGCCCAGGAAGCCGAGGATGTCGCGGTCGCCGCGCTCCCGCAGCCGGGTCAGCACCTCGTCGCGCGTCGCCGTGTCGGGCAGCCCGACGCGGGCCCCGATCAGCCGCAGCCCCTCCGCCTCGGAGGTCACCGGCGCCGTGTAGCCGATGAGGTAGAGCGCCCGGTTGAGCGGCGGCATCGCCACCGGCGCGGCCGGAAGGTAGCGCGTCAGCAGCTCACCCCCGTCGGACACGGTCAGGAAGACGTGGTCGCCCTCGCCGGCCTTGAAGTCGGCCAGCACGTTGCGGATCGACCCCATGGTGGGCTGGTTGTGCCAGCTCACCACCACGTCCCCGGACGGCGTCGAGGCGGTGAGCTGCCCGCCGGGCGCCATGCCGAGGTAGGCCGCGAACCCGGTCGGCAGCGGCGAGCCCGACCCGCGCAGGTGCTCGGCGTTGACGTCCACCCGGTGCCACCACCGCCCGTCGCGGCTGCGGAAGCTGCGCCGCGTCAGCGAGACGTCCTTGCGCGGCTGGTACGGCTCGGCGGTCCCGCCGGCCGGGGACGTGCCCGCCACCCGGATCCACCCGCGCTGGGTCCGCTCGAACCCGGGACCGCCCGAGTAGGCCCGCACCGAACTCTCGCTGACGTCGTAGCGTGAGGTGAGGTTGGTGACGATGGTGCTGACGGACGCCTCGCCGCCGGCCCGCTCGATCTCGCGGGCGATCATCTCCCGGATGCCGAGGTACTCGTCGCCGCCCCACCTGGTCAGCCCGTACTTGTTGCGGTCGACCCGCAGGAACCGGTCGTCGGCGGTGAGCTGGTTGCGGATGCCGACGAGGCTGTAGTCCTCGCCGATGCGCTCCTGGATCTCCTCGGGCGACAGCGGCTTGCCGGCGACGGCCAGCACGGCCTCGGCCTTCTCGTTGATGCTGCGCGGCCACGGCACGACGTGCTGCTCCAGCACGCGCAGCTGCGGAACGGACTTGATCCACCGCTCGGCGACGTCCTCGCGCACGCCGAGCTGGGCGACCATGGTGACGGCCTCGGCGAGCGGGCGCGGCCCGTCGGTGAAGAGCTGCCGCGTCTTCTCCCGCAGCTCCTCGGCGCCGCCCGCGACGAGCCAGCCCTCGGCCTGCTCGTAGCCGGTCAGCAGGGTGCGGACGAACCTCCATGCGGGCATGCCGAGCGTGCGCAGCTCCGCGCGGTGCCACGGCACGGCCGCGGCGAGGTCGTCGGACGGCACGGCGGAGCCCAGCCGGCCGCGCAGCCAGGTGACGTGCGCGACGAGCGGCACCGCGTCGGGCCCGCCGAGCCACGCCTCCACGTGGTCGCGCAGGTCGCGCTCGATCTGCCTGATGCGCTCCCGGGTGACCGAGAAACGCTGCGCCAGCTCGTCGAGGGTGACCCGCTGGGCCGCGTACAGCCGGTCGCGGGCGATGGCCCGCTGCCGGTCGTCGAGGGCCCGGAAGAGGGCGTCGATGAGGTCGGGCAGCGGCTTGTCGCGCCGGGCGGGCGCCGCCGGGGCGTCGGCGACGGGTTCGAGCAGCCGCTCGAACACGCCGCCGAACAGCTTCTGCACCACGTCCTTGCCCAGCATCTCCGGCGTGCGCTCGGCCTCGGCCGGGTCGGAGAAGCGCAGCAGCGGCAGGATGTCGCCGAGGATCAGGTGGCCCCAGCAGGCCACGGCGAGGTCGGCGAGGTGGCCGGCGACGGCCTGGGTGCCGATGACGGCGCAGGCGCGATCGAGCGGGATCGCCTGCCACCACGCCTCGGGCAGCTGGGGATCTTCCGCGATGGGCGCGACCTGACCAGGAGAGGTCCAGCGCACGGGTGGCGCGAGGTCGCTCAGGCTGAGATTCATTCGGGTCCAACCAACCGGCAATGGGAAGATATCCGCAGTTCAGACTATGTGCTCAGAACGACAGAAAAGGGCTGCCTCTTCCGGAGTGCGAGATGTAAAGGATCGACCTGGCCCGGGTACAGGCCACGTACAGCATGCCGCGTTCGCGCTGCAACGCGCGGGCCCTCGCCGCGGGATCGTCGGGCGGCGTCTCGGGCACCACGCCCTCGGCCACGCCGATGACCGCCACCCGCTCGAACTCCAGCCCCTTCAGGCCCTGGAACGTCGACACCCGCACGTCCCGGTCACCGAGCGCCCGCCGGGCCGCCCGCACCAGGGCGGGGGTACGGGCGGCCACCGCGATCTCGCCGGGCGGCACGCCCTCCTCCAGCCAGGCGCGGACCGTGGCGGCCAGGCCCGCGAGCTCCGCCTCCGGCGACTCGTACGCCAGGACCACCGGCCGCTCGCCGGCCCGCGCCGCGCGCAGCCCGTACAACGGGGACATGCCCTTGACCAGGCCGTCCACCGGGCCGCCGCCCCGCAGGCGCACCGCGAACGACAGCACCTCCTGCGGCAGCCGGTAGGAGACCCGCAGCGTGCGCTGCTCGGCGGGGATGCCGAGCGCGCCGAGCGCCACCCGCGTGTCGATCACCCGCTGGTGCGGGTCGCCGACGACGAACAGGTCGTCGTGCGTGTGCGGCGCCGCCGCCCGCAGCAGCCGCCACTGCGCCGGGCTGAAGTCCTGCGCGTCGTCCACGACGATGTGACGGTACGGCTTGCGTCCCGGATCCACGTCGTCGAGCAGGTCGCCCGTCGTCAGCGACAACAGCCGGAGCGCCTCGTCGGTCAGCTCGGCCAGCGAGCGCGCCCCCGGCCCCATGAGCGCGGGGCGGCGGCCCTCGGCGTCGCTGACGATCCGCATGGCCAGCCGCTCGGGGTTGCCCACCTCGACCCGCTTGCGCACGGCCTCGTCGTCGATGAGCGTGTCCAGCCGGGCCGACAGGTCCTCGCCCTGGCTCTGGGAGAACGTCACCAGCAGCACCGGACCCTTGCCCCCGGCGGCCAGATGTGCGGCCCGGTGCAGCGCCACGAGCGTCTTGCCGGTGCCCGGGCCGCCGACGACCAGCACCGGCTGCTCGTAGCGGCGGGCGCGGGCCAGCCGGTGCTGCGGCGGGCGCAGGAACGTGCACCACTCCGGCGCGCCCAGCACCCGGTCCAGCTCCACCTTGTCGGCGACGAACGCCGCCCGATCCGGGCTGCGGCGCAGCGCCGCGTACAGGTCCTCGGTGTCGATCTGGCGCGGCTCCTCGTCCACGGCGCGCCAGCCGTCGAGCTCCCGCCACGCCTCCGACAGCGACCCGCCGCGGGCCAGCGCCGACAGGGGGGCGTGCTGGGTGGGCGGCAGGAAGGGTTCGAGCGCCTCCACGTCCGCCTCGGTCGTGATCAGCCGGACCAGGGGCAGGGCCCGCACGTCGATGCCGAGCGCGAGCAGGTCGCCGTCGCAGATCGGGTCGAACAGCCGGTTGGCGCCCGCCGATCTGCGCAGCGCCGGCTCCACGCGTTCGAGCGCGTCGGCGTCCCACTCCTCGACCACGCCCAGGACCGGGTTGATCCCGTACCGGTGCCGGCGCGCGTGCGACCAGGCCTCCGCGTCGGGCAGCACCGTGCGCAGCCAGTACACGTCCCGCTGCCGCACCACGACCCCGCGATGGCCCTCGCCCAGGCGCAGTGTCGCCACCCGGGCGTCGCGGGCGCCGCGCACCCGCTCGGGGTGCGGGCCGCCCGCCACGTTCAGCAGGAAGCGGCGTAACGCGACCACGGCGTCCCTGCGCACCGGCTGTGCCAGTGCGCTGAGCCGCCCGGGGAGCCCGGGGCCGATCGCGAGCCGCGGCACGGCGCCTCAGTCCAGCAGGGCGAGCAGGTCGCGGTCGCCGCGCTCGCGCAGCCGGTTCAGCAGGTCCGGCAGGGCCACGGGGCCCGTCAGGCCGATCCGGGTGGCGATCACCCGGGCGGCCTGGTCGCGCGTGCCGCCCGGAGCGGTGTAGCCGACCAGGCGGAGCGCCTTGGTGATCTTCTCGGCGCCCTGCGCGGCGACCGGCAGGTGCCTGGCCCGCAGCACGCCCTCGTCCGACAGCGTGAGGAACAGGTGACCGCCCTCCTTCGCGCCGACGTCCACCAGCAGCCGCTCCACCGACTCCATCACCGGCCTGCCGTGCCAGGTCATCGTCAGCTCGCCCGCCGCGCTGCGCACCGTGCGCGTCTCGCCGGGCGAGAGCCCCAGGTAGGCGGCGAACCCGGTCGGCAGCGCGCACTCCCCGCCGGCGAGCTGCTCCGCCGTCACGTCCACGCGCAGCCACCACCTGCCGTCCGGCTGGCGGAAGCAGCGCCGCGTCTGGGAGACGTCCTTCAGCGGCTGGTACGGCTTGCCGATCTGCTGCTCGCCGCCCCGGGGGACGTCGTGCTGCCCGGGCACGGGCCGGACGTCCGCGGGCTCCTCGTCGGCGTGGTGCTCGTCGGCGTGCTGCTCGGCGGGGGCGGCGCTCGCGTGGTGCTCCCCGGAGCCGCCGTTGCTCTGCCCGGGCGCCGGTGCGGCCGGGGTGAACGCCTGGAACATGGACGGTCCCGCCTTACCCGGCGGAGCGGCCGAGCCGCCGTCGGCGGCGGGCCCCCGCGCGGGCCGGGCCGGCAAGGTGGCCAGCACGAACTGCCAGGCCGGCACCTCCAGCGCCTTGATCTCCTTGGTGTGCCAGGAAGCGGCGCCGATCAGCCGCTCGCGCGGCGCCGCCGGGCCGATCGTCCTGCGCAGCTCGTCCAGATGCGCCCGGTACGGGGCCGCCTCGTCGCTGCCCAGCCACCGGTCCAGGCGGGCGCGCAGCTCGGCCTCGGTCTCGGTGATCTCGGTGGGCGGGACGGCGAACAGCTTGGCGAGCTGGTCCACGGCGGACGGCTCGTCGGTGAACACCCGGTTCTGCGCGACGGCCCAGCTCTTGTCGTCGAGCCCGGCGAACGCCGCCTCGATCAGGTCGGACAGGTCACGCGCGGCCTGGGCGGCCTGGGCGGCCTGGACGGCCTGGGCGGCCTCGGGGCCGCCGTCCGCGGCCTCCTCCTCGTCGTCCTGAGTGTCCTCGCCGCGGGATTCCTCGGCCGCCTCGGCGTCCTCGACTTCTTCGGCGTCTTCGGGAGCGGCCTCTTCGGGAGCGGCGTCTTCTGGGGCGGCGTCCTCGACCTGCTCGGCCTCCGCGTGCTCGTCGTCGGCCTGCGCGACCTCGGCATGCCGGGCCTCCGCGTCGTCAGCCCCCGCGTCGTCAGCCCCCGCGTCGTCGGTCTCCGCGGCCTCCGCACGCCCGGCTTCCGCGTCCTCGGCGTCCTCGGCCTCGCCCTGACCAGGCGCGGCGTGCTCGGCGTGCTCGGCGTGCTCAGGCTCGGCGTCCTCCGGGGCGGCCGGACCGGCCTCGGCGTGCTCGGCCTCGACGCCGGCCCGCGCGGCCTCGTCCGCGACCGGCTCGGCAGCGCCACCCTCGCCCGCCAGCGGCTCGGAGAGGCCGTCCGCGGCCTCGGCGCCGTCCGGCTCGCCCGCCTTGTGCGCCGCCTCCGCCTCCGGCCGCTTCACGGCCTCCGGCTCGGACAGCTTCACGGCCTCCGGCTCACCGGCTTCGGAGACCTCCACCCGTTCCGGCCCATGAACCGAGGCGGCCACGGGCGCGGCGGCCACGGGCAACGCGGCGGGCGCCTCGACCGCGCGGGCGGACGGGACCGGAGGGCCCGACGGCACGGGGGACAGCCGGGCGAACACCGCCGAGAACAGCGTCCCCAGCACGGCGCGCGCCTGGATGAACGGCTGGTCCACCAGCTCCCGGCCGGTCAGGGCGAGCAGCCCCGCCCACGAGCCGGCCCGGTCGAGCGCGATCGCGACGTGCGGCTCGTCCGCCTCCTCGGGATCGAGCACGTGCAACGCCGGCAGGACGTCGCCCACGGCGGCGGCGGGCCACTGCTCCAGCGTGATCTCCGTGAGCAGCTCTCCCAGCGCCTCCGGCCCGATGACCGCGAGGACGCCGGGCAGCGGCAGGCTGCGCCACCAGGCGTCCGGAAGGTCCGGCTGCCCGGTGAGCAGCGTGATCGTGGACGCGTCGCTCCACCTCAACGGTGGTACGAGGTCGCTCAGGCTGAAGTTCATCCCGTTCCGTTCACCGGCCCCTCACGCCGCCGTGTCGTCGCAAGGTTCGTCAAACTCATCAAAACGTGCGTATCGCGGTGTGGGCACGGTCTCGCCGCCCCACGAACAGACCATAGTCCGGCAAAACAGCCCTACGCATCATGGACTACGCATCAGCGCCGGACAGCGGCGAAGCGCAGACGCACGTAATCCGCCATCCAGCCGGTCTCCCTGCGCAGAGCGGGAGCGGCCAGCTCGTTGACCCGCCTCAACAGGGGAGCGACGACCTCCGGGGGCAGTCCCTCGATGACCGAGGAGGCGAACATCCGCACCCAGTCGGCGGCCCCGCCGGGGCACTCGTCGAGAGGGGTGGGGCGGTCGAAGTACTCCAGCAGCCGCACCACGAAGCCCTCCTGCTCCAGGCGGCGGGCGTACTCGGCGGGTGTGGGGAAGTACCAGGGCAGGTCGGGCTCGCGCAGCCCGTACTCCCGCCAGGCCGTCAGCATGGCGGCGGTCAGCTCGGCGCAGTTGCCGGCCCCGCCCATCTCGGCGACGAACCGGCCGCCGGGGACCAGGGCCTCACGGACGTTGGCGATCACGGTGGCGGGGTCGCGGCTCATCCAGTGGAGCGCGGCGTTGGAGAAGACGGCGTCGTAGGCCTGGACGACGGTGAAGTCGTGGCCGTCGCCGACGATGAAGTCGATGCCGGGGTGCTGGGCGAGCGCCTTCTCGATCATGGCGGGGGAGCCGTCGATGCCGAGCACCTCGGCGCCGCGCGAGGCGATCTGGGCGGTCAGGACGCCGGTGCCGCAGCCCAGGTCCAGCACGCGCTCCCCGGGCCGCGGATCCAGCAGGTCGACCAGGGGAGCGCCCTGGGTGGAGACATAGCCGAAACTGCCGTCGTAGGCGCGACTGCTCCACCGCTCCAAGCTCGGTGTGTCATATCGCAAGACGATCAGCTCACATTCTCAGACATCGGGCCCCCGTGGCCGTGCTGTCCGTTCACTTTAGAGGCTGAGCGTCGCTATGACATACCAAGTCACATCGGTCTCACCGGACGCTCTTTGTCCATTCTCTCTTTAGATAGGACTTTCCAGCGTCCGTTTGAGGGATCGTGAGGAGAACCGGCGGTCCGGGCGGGACGGGCAGCTTGGCGCCCTGCTGGGTGTCCAGCTTGCCGCGCATGAGCATCGCCTCCGCGCGGGCCGGCCGGGCGTACCCGCGCAGCAGCAGGTTCTGGCCCTCGTCGGAGAAGAGGAACTCCTCCCACAGCCGGGCCGCCGCGGGATGCGGCGCGTTCTTGTAGATCGCCTGCACATGGTAGGAGCCGAGCGGCGCGTCCTTCGGGATGACCACCTTCCACCCGTCGGGGTGCTGCGCGGCGCGGCGGGCGTTGACGTGGTCCCAGGTCACGATCACGTTCGCCTTGGCCGGATCGGTGAGCCGCCCGGCCCGCCCGAGCTTGCCGAACAGCTCCACCCCGCGCCGGAGGTGCGGCGTGCCGCGCTCCAGCGAGGCCGCCATGACGCCGTCGAAGGCCGCCTCCGAGCGCAGCGGGTCGCCGTCGAGCGCGACCGTGTAGCCCGGCTTGCCGAGGTCCGTGAATGAGGTGGGCGCGGGCACGCGCGGGTCGTAGCCGATCGACATGTACGACCCGTAGGCGGCGTACCAGGTGCCGGACGGGTCCTTGACGTCGTCCGGCACGTCCTGCCAGCCCACCACCCGGTACGGGGCGAACCGGGCGGCGTGGGCGACCGCGACGTCCAGGGTGAGGTCGAACACGTCGGGCCTGAGCTGCCCGGCCGCCTGGATCTGCCGGGCGCTGCTGGCGTTCGGCTCGATCTCGTTCACCTTGACGCCGTACTTCTCGGTGAAGGTGGCGATGAGCCCGCCGTAGTTCATCCAGTCGTGGGGCAGCCCGATCACGTTGAGGGAGCCCTCCTGGCGGGCCGCCGCCGCGAGCCGGTCCATGTCGCCGAAGCCCTCTTTCAGGGAGAGGGCCCGCACGTTCACCGGCGGGAGCGGTTTGGACGGCGTGCTGGTGGTGGACGACGCGCCGCACCCGGCGCTGACGAGGATGGCTGCCGCAGCGGCACAGATACGTACGGTCACACGGCGATACTCGCCGTTACGGACGCCCAGGTCGAGGAGGCGCGGCCGGTACGACACGGGCCGCCACCAGGCTCTCCTCAGGGATTTCCACGATCGTGCCGTCCCTTTTACGCACCCGCAACACGCCGTGCTCCCAGGACTCCAACACGCCGACCGCGTCGCTGAACCCGCCGGGAACCCGCCTGCGCGTGGTGATACGGGCGCCCACGTCGGCGCTTGTGACGGTGATCACGAGACGAGCGGCCATGACTTTGCCACCCTCCGTTTCGGCCAGCCGACAAGCACGGCAATACTAGGGCCTAGCAAACCGCGGTCAGATTCAGCCATGTGGCGGAGAAGAAGGAGCTCGAGGTGACCTACGTCATCGCGCAGCCTTGCGTGGACGTCCTGGACAAGGCGTGCATCGAGGAGTGCCCCGTCGACTGCATCTACGAGGGCGAGCGCATGTTGTACATCCACCCGGACGAGTGCGTGGACTGCGGCGCGTGCGAGCCGGTGTGCCCCGTCGAGGCCATCTTCTATGAGGACGACCTTCCTGAGCAGTGGAAGGACTTCTACAAGGCCAACGTCGACTTCTTCGAGGACCTGGGCTCGCCCGGCGGCGCCTCGAAGGTCGGCAAGATCGAGAAGGACCACCCGGTCGTCGCGGCGCTGCCCCCGCAGGGCGAGGACCACTAGCCGCCCGTACGTCGCGGGCCGCCTGCCAGGCCGCCCGGCGCGGCGGTCTGCGCCGGTTCCGTGACGCGCTGGTTGCGTGACGCGCCGGTTTTGTGACGTGCTGGTTCCGTGACGCGCCCGCCGTCCCGCGGCGCACCACCGAGACCTGGAGTTCCGTGAACAACCTGCCCGACTTTCCCTGGGACAAGCTGGAGCCCTACAAGGAGCGTGCCCGCGCCCATCCCGACGGGGTCGTCGACCTGTCGATCGGCACCCCGGTCGACTCGGTGCCCCAGGCGGTCCAGGACGCGCTGGCCGGAGCCTCCGACAGTCCCGGTTATCCGCTGACCCACGGCACCGCGCCGCTGCGCGAGGCCGCGGCCGGGTGGTTGCGGCGCAGGCACGAGGTCACGGTGGACCAGCGCGACGTGCTGCCGCTGATCGGGTCCAAGGAGTTCGTCGCCTGGTTGCCGACCTATCTCGGTGCCAAGCGGGTGGTGCTGCCCGAGCTGGCCTACCCCACGTACGACGTGGGCGCGCGGCTGGCCGGCGCCTCGGCGGTGGCCTCCGACGGCCTGCTCGCGCTCGGCCCCGAGCGCCCCGACCTGGTGTGGATCAACTCGCCGGGCAACCCCACGGGCCGGGTGCTGCCACCCGAGCACCTGCGCAAGGTGGTCGCCTGGGCCCGCGAGCGCGGCACGATCGTGGCCTCCGACGAGTGCTACATCGAGCTGGGCTGGGAGGAGCGTCCGGTCTCCATCCTGCACCCCGACGTCTGCGGCGGCTCCCACGAGGGGCTGCTCGCCGTCCACTCGCTCTCCAAGCGGTCCAACCTGGCCGGCTACCGAGCGGGTTTCGTCACGGGTGACCCGGCGCTGGTCGCGCGCCTGCTGGAGATCCGCAAGCACGCAGGCATGATCATGCCGGCTCCGGTGCAGGCGGCGATGGCCGCCGCGCTGGCCGACGACGGGCACGCCGACGAGCAGCGCCGGCTCTACGCCTCCCGGCGCGCGCGGCTGCGTCCCGCGCTGGAAGCGGCGGGCTGGCGCATCGACCACTCGACAGCCGGCCTCTACTTGTGGGCGTCGAACGGAGAAAAGTCGTGGGATCAGGTAGGCAAGCTCGCCGAAATCGGTATTTTGGTCGCGCCGGGTGAATTCTATGGATCGGCTGGTACGCAGCACATCCGCGTCGCGGTGACCGCCACCGACGAGCGCATCGATGCGGCGGTACGCCGCCTCCAGTAGGATCCCGACACGGCCCGCCACCCCCGGCGGGCACGCACACCTTAATAAGGGCGTTCGCCGAGACAGACCGCGAGTGGAGCGAGCTGATCTATGAGCATGACCTCCATGGTCGTACTCGGGCTGAGCATCGCCACCGTCCTCCTGCTGCTGGGGGCCTTCCTGGCCACCCTGCGCCAGGACAGGAAGGGCCGCACGGCCGAGCCGCCGGTCGAGGTCGCTCCCCTCGAGACCCCGTTGCCGGCGCCCGTGGGCGTGGTGGGGTATGCCGGGTCCGACTACGCCGACCCCCGCACGCTCAAAGTCGGTGACGGCATCGAGGTCCACGGCTCGCCGGCGCGCGTGCTGGGCGCCATGTACATCTCATGGCAGGGCCAGGAGTGGACCGAGTTCCTGTTGCGCGACACCGCACGCCGCCGGCAGTGGCTGTCGGTCGAGACGCGTCAGGGCGACCCGCCGCACCTCGAGGTGTTCATGTGGACCGAGGTGCCCACCCAGGGCATGGTTCCGGCCAAGAGCATGCTCATCATGGAGGGCGTCGAGTTCTTCCCCATCGAGCGCGGCACCGCGGCCTTCCGCAGCGAGGGCGACACCGGCCTCCCGGAGCGCGGCCTGCTCGACTTCGCCGACTACCGCGCCTCCGACGGCAGGCTGCTGTCGTTCGAGCGCATCCAGGGCGGCTCGTGGACCGCCAGCTACGCCAACCCGCTGGCCCCCGGCTCCATCGCCGTCGTCAGCCGCGCCCCCTGAGCCGGCCCCGGGGTTAGGACAGCTCCACCCGGGCGTCGCCCGACTTGTCGCCGGCCGTCCAGCCCTCCACCTTCATGTCGTTCTTCCACACCGCGCCGCTGAACCCGACGCGGCTCAGCCCGTACTTCTGCGCGTACGCCACGGACCAGGCGGCGATCAGCCACCCCCGGCGCGTGCTCGTGACCTCCGAGGCGCCGAGGGCCCGCGCGAGCTGGCGGCGCGCCTCGGCGGTCCTGGCCTTGGGCGGCGCCGTCTGGCCCTTCGCCGGCGGGTACCAGCAGTGGACGGAGCGCGGCACCCGGCCGGTGAACGCGGCGGCGAGGATCTTGGCGTCCTCCTCGTGCGGGGCGTAGGCGTAGCCGCCCGCCGAGCGCTGCACCTCCTGGGCGGCCTCGGCCAGCGGTATCTTCCGGTAGTTCTTGACCTTGACCAGCGCTGCGAAGAACCGGTTGGTCGCGTAGACCGGGTCCATGAGCTGCTTCTTCCTGCCCCAGCCCTGCGACTCGCGCTGCTGGAACACCCCGACCGAGTCGCGGTCGCCGTAGTCGAGGTTCTTGAGCTTGGACTCCTGGAGCGCCGTGGCGTACGCGATCACCACGGCCCGTTCGGGCAGCCGGCGGCGCGCCGCGACGGCGGCGATGGTGGCCGCGATCTGCGCCTGCTCGATGTCGAGCTCCAGGGCGGCGGTGGGAGTGCGCACGAAGCAGTACGCCTCGGGGACCGCGAGCGGCTGGGGGACCTTCTTGAGCAAGGTGTACAGGCCCACGGAGATCGCCACCGCGAGCACGACGACGATCGCGGCGATCGTGATGACACCGCGGGAGAAGCGGACGCGCACTCTGGAAAACCTACCCGGCCGGATAAGCTCCGTGGCCATGAGTGACCAGAGCACGCCGTCCCCGATACCTCCGGCGGTCGACGACCTGTGGGAGCGGCGCGCCGAGCTGTCGCCCCGCGACACGGAGGCGCGCGCCACCGTGGTGAACGCGATCGACCTGCTCGACACCGGCAAGGCCCGGGTGGCCGAGCTGTCGGACGGCGAGGTGGTCGTGGACGAGCGGGCCCGGCGGGCGATCCTGCTCGCCTTCAAAGTGCTCGGCATGGCCCGGACCCAGGTGGGTGACTTCCAGCACAACGACCGGGTACCGCTGAAGACCACGTTCGACGGGGTCCGCGTGGTGCCGGGCGCCATCGCCCGCTGGGGGTCGTACATGGCGCCCGGCGTGGTGCTGATGCCGTCGTTCGTCAACATCGGCGCGTACGTCGGCGGCGGCACGATGGTCGACACCTGGGCCACGGTCGGATCGTGCGCATATATCGGTGCGAACGTGCACCTGTCGGGCGGCGTGGGCATCGGCGGCGTGCTGGAGCCGCCCGGAGCGCTCCCGGTGGTCGTGGAGGACGACGCGCTGGTCGGCAGCCGCGCGATGATCGTCGAGGGCGCCCGGGTGGGGCGCGGCGCGGTCATCGGGGCGGGCGCCATCCTGTCGGCGTCCATGCCGGTGATAGACGTGGAGACAGGGGAGGAGCTGGCGCGCGGCCGGGTGCCCGACTGGTGCGTGGCCGTCGGCGGCACCCGCCAGAAGGAGTTCCCCGGCGGCACGTTCGGCCTGCCGTGCGTGCTGGTGATCAAGCGGCTGGAGCCGGGGCAGCGGCACGACAAGGCGGCGCTCAACGAGACGCTGCGCGAGCACGGGGTGAACACGTGATGCTGGACCTGACCCAGGACGTCCGCGACCTGACCGCGGCGATCGTCGACATCGAGTCGGTGAGCGGTGACGAGCGCGCGCTGGCCGACGCGGTGGAGCGGGCGCTCGGCGCGCTGCCGCACCTGAAGGTCGAGCGGTCCGGCGAGACGGTCGTCGCCCGCACCTCGCTCGGACGCGGCGAGCGGGTGCTGATCGCCGGGCACCTCGACACGGTGCCCGTCCACGGCAACCTGCCGAGCCGCGTCGAGGGCGACCTCCTCTACGGCTGCGGCACCTCCGACATGAAGGCGGGCGTCGCCGTCGCGCTGAAGCTCGCCGCGGCCCTCCCGGCGCCCAACCGCGACGTCACGTACGTCTTCTACGACTGCGAGGAGGTCGAGGCCGAGCGCAACGGCCTCAACCGGATCGCCCGTGACCACGCCGACTGGCTGGCCGCCGACTTCGCGGTGCTCATGGAGCCGACCGACGGGGTGATCGAGGGCGGCTGCCAGGGCACGCTGCGGGCCGAGATCCTGGTCAGGGGCAAGCGCGCGCACAGCGCCCGGTCCTGGTTCGGGGCCAACGCCATCCACGGCATCGAACCCGTGCTGGCCCGCCTGAACTCCTACCAGGCCCGGCGGCCGGTGGTCGACGGGCTGGAGTACCACGAGGGCCTCAACGCCGTGGGCGTGCGCGGCGGGGTCGCGGGCAACGTCATCCCCGACGCGTGCGTGGTCACGGTCAACTACCGGTTCGCGCCCGACCTCACCGAGGATCAGGCGCGGGCGCACGTGCGCGAGGTCTTCGACGGCTTCGAGGTGGACTTCACCGACGGCGCCCCCGCCGCCCGGCCGGGCCTGACGCATCCGGTGGCGGCCGCCTTCGCCGCGGCGGTGGGCGGCGAGCCGCGGGCCAAGCTGGGGTGGACGGACGTGGCGCGGTTCTCGGCGCTGGGTGTCCCCGCCGTCAACTACGGTCCCGGCGACCCCAACCTGGCGCACCAGCAGGGGGAGTACGTCGCCCTGTCCAAGATCGTGGAGAGCGAGCGGGCGATGCTCGCCTGGCTGTCGGCCTGACGCCCGGGGCCCGCGGAAGACCCCGGAACGTGAAAGTGGCTTTCCTCGCCGGCCATTTGGCGGGGAAAGCCACTTTCAGTCCCGAGCAGCACCCTCGGCAGTTAGACGCAAGGGGGTCGAAATCCGGTTCCCTACTTTTTTCATGATTTTTTGCCGCTCCTCAGACCGCCGTTGACCTGCTATTTTGCTGGAACGGCCCGACCGTGGGCCGTTCACGGCCCGGCCCACGGGGAGGTGAGCCGGCGCCGGAGGAGACGTCCCCGGGTTCAGGGGCACCGAAGGAGGGCTAGCGTGATCCGCATGGACACGACGCGTCGCGAGCGCCGCCAGGGCCAAGCCGTGGTCCGTGGCAAGCTCGTCCCCGAATCCACCCATGACCAGCGCCTGCTCGACCGGCAGGGCCCCGCCGACTGGGTCCACATGGATCCGTGGCGGGTGCTGCGGATCCAGGCGGAGTTCGTCGAGGGTTTCGGCCAGCTCGCCGAGCTGCCCCCGGCC
Source organism: Nonomuraea sp. NPDC050691 (assembly GCF_040654455.1). Classification (NCBI taxonomy): domain Bacteria; kingdom Bacillati; phylum Actinomycetota; class Actinomycetes; order Streptosporangiales; family Streptosporangiaceae; genus Nonomuraea; species Nonomuraea sp. NPDC050691. Next base: position 91,548 of record NZ_JBFAIA010000004.1, on the reverse strand, counting down.
GTCACGGTCTTCGGCTCGGCCCGCACCCCCGCCGACTCGCCCGAGTACGCCATGGGCCGCGCGCTCGGCCGGGCCATCGCCGAGGCCGGCTACGCCGTCATCACGGGCGGCGGGCCGGGCGTGATGGAGTCGGCCAACCGCGGCGCCACCGAGGTCGACGGCGCCGTCTCGGTGGGTCTCGGCATCGAGCTGCCGTTCGAGCAGAGCATGAACGACTACGTGGACCTCGGCATCGAGTTCCGCTACTTCTTCGTGCGCAAGACCATGTTCGTGAAGTACTCGTGCGGCTTCATCGCCCTGCCCGGCGGCTTCGGCACGCTGGACGAGCTGTTCGAGGCGCTCACGCTGGTGCAGACGCACAAGGTCACCTCGTTCCCGGTCGTGCTCATGGGGTCGGAGTTCTGGGGCGGCCTCCTCGACTGGATCAAGAGCACGCTCCTGGGCACCGGCAAGATCGCCGAGCAGGACCTCGACCTGATCAAGATCACCGACGACGTGGACGAGGCCGTGCGGATCATCGTGGACGCCGACCGGGCGCGTTCCCGGCAGCGCGAGGAGGAACTGCAGGCGGTCGCGAGCCAGACCGCGGAGCCACAGTAACCCCCATAAGCTGACATGTCGTGAATGTTTGCGTGTTCTGTGCCTCCAGTCAGAAGATCGACCCCAAATACGTGGAGCTGGCGACGAACGTCGGCACCGAGCTGGCCAGGCGCGGTCACACCCTGGTCAGCGGCGGCGCCACCGTCTCCTGCATGGGCGCCGTCACCGCCGCCGCCCGGGCGGCGGGCGGACGCACGGTCGGCGTGATCCCCCAGGTGCTGGTGGACGTCGAGATCGCCGACCGCGACTCCGACGAGCTGATCGTCACCCCCGGCATGCGCGAGCGCAAGGCCGCCATGGACGAGCGGTCCGACGCCTTCCTCGTGCTGCCGGGCGGCATCGGCACGCTGGAGGAGCTGTTCGAGATCTGGACGGCGCGGGTCCTCGGCATCCACGACCGGCCGCTGGTCGTCCTCGACCCGTGGGGGCTGTACGCCTCGCTGCGCGGGCTCGTGGAGCACATGTACGACGAGGGGTTCACCCGGGCGAACGTCTTCGACGCCATCGCGTGGACGACGACGGTGGAGGAGGCCCTCGACCACGTCGAAGGCCGCGCCCGCCCGGTGCGCCCCACGGCCGAGGAACTGGGCGAGGCCACCGGCTGAGGCCGTCCGCCCGGCACCCCGGGCTCAGGCCAGGGCGCGCCGGGCCAGGGCCGGGGGCCGGCGGCCGGCCAGCGACTCGGTCATCTCCAGCGCCTGGCGTACCGGCTCGATGTGTTCGGTGACGAACACACTCGCGCCGTGCCAGCGGTAGACGGCAGCGGCGGCCAGCGCCGCGTCGAGCGGCGCGGGCAGCGTGACCAGCACGGTCGCGCCCGCACGCGCCAGCGCGGCGGCCTCGGCGGGCGAGCCCGCGGCCGTCCAGGAGGGGTCCGGAGGCGCACCGGGTGGGACAACTGCGGGACTCATGTCTCGATGGTATGAGTACGATGCCCATGTGCTGGTCATTCTCGCCATCGCCGCGCTCGCGATCCTGGCCTGCGTGGTGCTGGTCTCCCTCGGTAGGGGCGGTGAGCTGACCGAGTTCCCGCCGGACGTGCCGCCCCTCGACCTGCCCGAGGCCGGGCGGCTCACGGCGGTCGACTTCATGGCGCTGCAGCTACCGGTCAACATCGTCGGCTATCACACGCAGAGCGTCGACGAGACCCTGCGCAGGGCCGCCAGCGCGATCAGCGCGCGCGACACCCGCATCGCGGTGCTGGAGCAGCGGGTCTCGGAGCTGATGTCGAGCCGCCTGCACGCGCGCCAGGAGCTGTACGCGTCGCCGGGCGGCGGCCCCCGCACCGACCACGAGCCCGAGGGGCCGGCCGAGCTGCCCAGCCTCCCCGAGGATGGCGACCCGCTAGTCACGCCGCCCGCCCTCGCCCCGGCGCGGGCCGCCTTCACCGACGGCGTTCCCGAGCCGCCGCAGCATGACTCCGAGCCGGAGCAGGAGGCCGAGCGCGAGCCTGAGGCCGAGGCGGAGCAAGAGCCCGAGGCGAAGGACGAGCCGGCGAAGGGCGACGACGGCGAGAAGGACGTGAAGGACGAGCCGGCGAAGGACGACGACGGCGAGAAGGACGTGAAGGACGACGCCGACGTGAAGGACGACGCCGACGTGAAGGACGACGCCGACGTGAAGGACGACGCCGACGTGAAGGACGACGCCGACGTGAAGGACGACGCCGACGGGCGGACGGTGCGGGCGGCGGCGGGCAAGGACGGGGACGAGCGCGCGTGACCGACGTGATCCGGTGCACCTGGCCGGGCCTGGCCGACCCCCTCTACACCGCCTACCACGACGACGAGTGGGGCCGTCCCGTCCGCGGTGACGACATGGTGTTCGAGCGGGTGGCGCTGGAGGCGTTCCAGTCCGGGCTGTCCTGGCTGACGATCCTGCGCAAGCGGGAGAACTTCCGCGCCGCCTTCGACCGCTTCTCCATCCCGAAGGTGGCCGCCTACACCGAGCAGGACGTCGAACGGCTGCTCGGCGACGCCGGGATCGTCCGCAACCGCGCCAAGATCGAGGCCGTGGTGAACAACGCCCGCGTCGCGCTCGACCTGCCCGGCGGCCTGTCCGAGCTGGTGTGGCGCCACGCCGACCCCGATGCCCCGGTGCCGGCGTCGATGGCCGACGTGCCCGCCGTCACGCCCGGCTCGAAGGCGCTGGCCAAGGAGCTGAAGCGGCACGGCTTCCGGTTCGTCGGGCCGACCACCGCGTACGCGCTCATGCAGGCGATCGGCCTGGTCAACGACCACATCGAGGGGTGCGTGGCGCGCACCCGGGCGAGCGCGCTCAGCGACCGCTGAACGTCGGGCGCTCCTTGGCCAGGAAGGCCCGGGTGGCGTCGCGATGGTCCTGGGTGGCGGCGCACTCGTCCTGCAGGACGGCCTCCATCTCCAGCGCCTCCGGCAGGGAACGCGTGGCGGCGTAGACCAGGGCCCGCTTGGTGGCCGCGTACGCGAGCGTGGGCCCCTGCGCGAGCCGTACGGCGAGCTCGGCGGCGGTCTTGAGCATGTCGTCCGGCGGCACCACCCGCGTGACCAGGCCCAGCTCCAGTGCCCGCGCCGCGTCGAGCGGCTCGCCGAGCAGCATGAGCTCGGCGGCCCGCCCGGCGCCGACGAGGCGCTGCAGCGTCCACGACGCGCCCGAGTCGGGCGCGAGGCCGATGCCGGAGAACGCGAGCGCGAACTTGGCCTTCTCCGAGGCCACCCGCAGGTCGCAGGCGAAGGCGAGCGAGGCGCCCGCGCCCGCCGCGACCCCGTTGACGGCGGCCACCACCGGCTTGGGCATGGTGGTGATGAGCTCGACCATCGGGTTGTAGTGCTCGCGCACGGTCCCGGCGAGCCCGCGTCCCGCCTCCAGGTTGTCGGCGTGCTCGCGCAGGTCCTGTCCGGCGCAGAAGGCCCGGCCGGAGCCGGTCAGCAGCACCGCCCGCGCCCCGTCGTCGCCGGCCGCGCGGCGCAGCGCCTCCAGCAGGGCCGTCTTCACCTCGGCGGTCAGCGAGTTCATCGCCTCCGGCCGGTCGAGCGTGATGGTGGCGACGGCGTCGGTCACGTCATAGCGGATCACGGCAGCTCCCTGTCGACGAACGCGGCGGCTGAGGGCAGCAGGCGGGCGGCCTCCTGCTCGAAGTACGCTCTGGCCCGCTCACCGGGCCAGGCGGGCGGCAGCAGCTCGGGTGGCAGGCCGGGGTCGCGGAAGAGGAAGTTGCGCCACCCGTGCACGAGCCTGCTCCTCGTCGCGAACACCTGGTCGTCCGGCGCCCCGCCCGGCAGCGCCCCGACCAGCGTGACAGCCTCCGACAGCCACCGCTCGTACGCCTCGCCGATGGCCGCCAGATCCCAGGCCCGCGCGACCAGCTCGCAGGGGTCGCCCTCCAGCGCCGAGTCGAACCTGTCGGCCCGCAGCCCCTCGCTCACCAGCAGGTGGTCCACCTCGCGGGAGGAGCGCGGCCCGACCCAGGTCGTCTCCGACAGCGGCGCGTAGCCGAGAAACGCGAGAACGGCCTTGACCCGCTCTCTACGCGGCCGATCCTTCACCGGTTCCAAAACGATCAGATGCCACCGGCCGTGCCAGGACGGCGTTCCCACTCGGTAAATTCTCGACGCGGCGTCGTCCAGTCTTCTGACGCACTTGGGCGTGAGCCCGTAGCCGGCCCCCTGAGGCAATCTGACGGGCTCCAGCCAGCCCTGCCTGACCATGCGCGAAACAGCGGTGCGCACGGCCGGAGCAGCGATCTCCAGCGGCTTCATGAGGCGCACGAGAGCCGCCACGGAGGCCCGTCCGCCGCGTGGGCGCAGGTGGTCCCCATAGAGGTCGAACAGGGCAGCTCGTGCGTGCACGCTGTCCAGTTTGGACGTCTTCGCCACCGTCGACAACGCATTCTGGGAGGAGATCGTTACCCATGAGCGCTCGCGATGCGGGAGAATAGGACATCACAGAAGACGTGAATACCGCCCTCCCTGGCGGGCGGACTAAAATCGCGGGCCGCGGGAGCCCAAGGCAGGAAGGGATGCACGCATGGCGGCGATGAAGCCGCGGACCGGCGATGGTCCGCTCGAGGTCACCAAGGAAGGGCGAGGCATTGTCATGCGGGTCCCTCTGGAAGGTGGTGGCCGGCTCGTCGTGGAGATTTCCGCGGACGAGGCCAAGGCGCTCGGCGAGGCGCTGAAGAACGTCGTCGGCTGAGAGCTCCCGAGACAGACCTGTCCCGCGGCCCTGGCGTATCCGCGCGCCAGGGTCGCTGACGTTCGAGGAGAATGTTCCGTGCCCATTGAGACCACTGCATCGGTGGTCGCCGGCGTCCCCGACGGCGCCGAGCTGCTGGCCGTCCCCTACACGCCCGAGCTGGCGCCCGCCGTCGAGCTCGACCTGCCGGTGCCCCTGCCCGGCCTGCTGGCCCACTACGAGGCCAAGGGGGAGGCCGGCGAGATCATCGAGGTCCCCGTGGCGCGGGAGGGCGGCGTCGGGCGCGTGCTGCTGTACGGCGTCGGCGACGGCTCGCCGAAGGCCCTGCGCAAGGCGGCGGCCGGGCTGACGCGCAGGGTCAAGGGCCGCGAGGAGCTGACCGTGGTGGTGCCCGAGGGCGACGCAGCCGCGTTCGCGGAGGCCGCCCTGCTCGCCGCCTACTCCTTCCGCATCGGCGCCCCGGGCAAGGCGCCCGTGCGCGCGCTGCGGTTCGCCTCCGCCGACGAGCAGGCCGTACGGCGGGGCGAGAGCGTCGCCCAGGCCGTGGCGCTGGCCCGTGACCTGGCCAACACGCCGGCGTCGGTCAAGACGCCCGTCTGGCTGGCCGAGCGCGCCGCCGAGCAGGGCGTGCCCGTGCGGGTGTGGGACGAGGAGCAGCTCCAGGCGGCCGGGTTCGGCGGCATTCTCGCGGTCGGCCGCGGCTCGGCCAACCCCCCTCGCCTCATCCAGCTCTCCTACGTTCCTGAGGGCCCCGTCGAGCGCCACGTGGTGCTCGTGGGCAAGGGCATCACGTTCGACTCGGGCGGCCTGTCGCTCAAGCCGACCGAGAACATGAAGACGCAGAAGACCGACATGGCGGGCGGCGCCGTGGTGATCGCCGTCGTCGGGGCGCTGGCCCGGATGGGCGCCCCGGTCCGCGTCACCGGACTGGTCGCCGCGGCCGAGAACATGCCGTCCGGTACCGCCCAGCGGCCCAGCGACGTCATCACCCACTACGGCGGGCGCACGGTCGAGGTGCTCAACACCGACGCCGAGGGCCGGCTCGTGCTGGCCGACGCGCTCGCCTACGCCGACGCCGAGCTCGACCCCGACGCGGTGGTCGACATCGCCACGCTGACGGGCGCCATCAGCGTCGCCCTGGGCCGCAACGTCGGCGCCGTCTACTCCACCGACGACGACCTCGCCAAGGCGCTCCTCGCGGCCGCGCGCGACAGCGACGACAGGCTGTGGCGGATGCCGCTCATCGACGAGTACGCGCCCGCACTGGACTCGCCGATCGCCGACCTGGCCAACGTGGAGAGCGGGTCCACCTACGGCGCCGGGTCCATCACGGCGGCGCTGTTCCTGCGTGAGTTCGCGGGCAAGCGGCCGTGGGCGCACCTCGACATCGCGGGGGTGGGGCGCAGCACGGTGGACGACGGCATCCTGACCAAGGGCGCCACGGGGTTCGGGGTGCGGGTCCTGCTGGAGTGGCTGACCCGCGGGTGACCGCTCGTCGCGTGACCGCGCCGTTCGTGACCACGTCGCTTGTGACCGCTCGCGGGTGATCGCTGGTGGGGCGCCGGCGCGGCCGGCGGCCGGGCTAGCCGGCGATCTTGACGGCGGCGAGCAGGCCGTCGCCCAGCGGCATCAGCAGCGACCGGAGGCGGTCGTCTCCCTGCACGAGCTTGCCCAGCTCGCGCAGGGAGACCGTGTCGGGGTCGCGCTGGGCCGGGTCGGCCACGCGGTTGTGCCAGAGCGCGTTGTCGAAGGCCACGATGCCGCCCACGCGCAGCAGCCGTACCGACTCGGCCAGATAGTCCGCGTACTCCTGCTTGGCCGCGTCGGCGAAGACCATGTCGTAGCCGCCGTCCGACAGCCGGGGCAGCACGTCGAGCGCGCGGCCGGTGATCAACCGCACCCGGCCCCCGGCGAAGCCGGCCTCCGCGAACGCCTGCCGCGCCAGCCGCTGGTGCTCGGGCTCCACGTCCACGCTGGTCAGGGTGCCGTCGGGGCGCATGCCGCGCAGCAGCCAGAGCCCTGAGACGCCGCAGCCGGTGCCGATCTCGACGACCGACTTGGCGTTGAGCGCCGTGGCGAGGAAGCAGAGCGCCGCCCCGCCTCCGGGAAGGATGGGCACCGCGCCCATCTCCAGCCCGCGCTGCCGCGCCGCGCGCAGGATCTCATCCTCGTGATGGAACTGCTCCGCATAGGCCAGAGTGGCCTCCACCTGACTGGTCATCGGCCTCCTCCCCCCACTTTCGTGCGATTGGTCACCGATCGCAGCCTAGGGGAGTAGCGCCAGGACGGGAACTCAGGAGCACCCCGAGGCGTTGCAGGTTTAAACGGGCTTTGCCGGTCCGGAAGGCAGGCAGTGCGCATGAAGGGACGAAACCAGGCACTATGGCGGTAGCGGTGGTCCCAGAGAGAGGAGTTCTGGTGGACGAGAGCGACCACCAGGCCGATGCTCCCGTGTCTGATTGGACACCTCCCACCTGGGAGGAAGTGGTGCGGACTCACTCCGCGCGCGTTTATCGGCTGGCTTACCGCCTGACCGGCAACGTCCATGACGCCGAGGACCTCACCCAAGAGGTCTTCGTACGGGTTTTCAGGTCGCTGTCGAGCTACACGCCCGGGACGTTCGAGGGCTGGCTGCACCGGATCACGACCAACCTGTTCCTCGACATGGCGCGGCGCAAGCAGCGCATCCGTTTCGAGGGGCTGGCCGACGACGCCGCCGAGAGGCTGCGCGGCCGCGAGCCGTCACCGGCGCAGGCGTTCGACGACGCCCACCTCGAACCCGACATCCAGGCCGCGCTCGACGCGCTCGCCCCCGAGTTCCGGGCGGCGATCGTGCTGTGCGACATCGAGGGCCTGTCGTACGAGGAGATCGCGGCCACGCTCGGGGTCAAGCTGGGCACGGTCCGGAGCCGAATTCACCGTGGCCGGGCGCAGTTGCGCGAGGCGCTCGAACACCGGGCCCCCCGACACTCACAACTCCCCCCGCCAGCATTCCCGTCGGGGCCCCGTGGGGAGGAAGTCTGATATGTCGCATCTTGGAGAACGCGTGAGCGCGCTCGTCGACGGCGAGCTCAACCACGCCGAGCGTGACCGCGCGCTGGCCCATCTGACGTTCTGCGCCGACTGCAGGCGGGAGGTCGAGTCGATGCGGGCGCTGAAGTCGCGCCTGCGCTCGCTCGACGAGCTCGCCATGCCGGCCGATCTGACGATGTCGCTGCTGCGGATGGCCGAGCCGGGCGGCCCGTTGCCGCCCCGCGAGCGGCCGTTCCCCGCGCGGACCTTCGGAGGTGTCCCGCTGCCGGGCCCTCATTCCATCGCGCCCCTGGACAACCGCCCCCGCAGGGACGCGAGCGGCGGCGTTTCCGGCCCGGGCCGCCGGGGTAGGCGGCGCGGCACGTACGTCGCCGTCGGTGTGGTCTCCGCCGCCGTGGCCCTCGGCACCTTCTTCGCCGCGTCCGGAGCCGGGCAGGGCGGCACGCCGCCCCCGGTCGAGCTGTTCCGGCAGAACACACCCGCGTCCTCCCAGGCCACACCGCCCACCGCCACGCCCTGACCGGGACACGACGGCCTGGGATACTCGGTGGCGTAGTCCATGGCGTCGGGGGCATACGATCGGAGTTCGGGGTTTTGGAGGGGAACCGCCGGTAGAGGCGTGGTTCCTGACCATTGCTTTACGACTCTCGTATGCCGATCGCACCAGGATTGCGGTGTCGAGCAAGGAGTGGTGAGACGTAGATGACCGACGAGACGCGCCCGGGCGAAGGACGCATGCCGTCGGACTTCCCTGCGCCGCAGGGGCGCCCGGAGTTCCTTCCCGCGGACGGCCGGGCCGACCGGCCTGGTGGCGGGGCCGGGACGCCCTCGTCGGCCGCTCAGGGACCATGGGACTCACCCTCCGATCCGCAGCGCGGCCCTGACGGCCCCGAGGGCTATGGGGGCTCGCAGGGCGGCTGGCGCGCTCCGTCGGGCCAGCCGGGCGACTCACCCGCCTTCGGCGTCCCCCAGGGCCCTTACGGCGGTCCGTCGGCCTCTTTCGGCTCTGCCGGTGACCGGGTGTCCGGCTCTCCAGACGATCGCGGACCGGGCGGGCCGCCGCTTCAGGCGGCCTCGGGCAGCGCCGCTTCGGGCCGCGGGTCCGACGCCGGTGGTTCCGGTGATGGTGGGCCTGGTGAAGGTCCTGCGGACGGTGGTCACGCTGGTGGCGACACCGGCGAGGGACCCTTCGGGCGGTCGGACAGCGGCGAGGGACCCTTCGGGAGCGCCGGGGACAACCCCTTCGCACGGCCCGGCGGCGAGGCCGCGTTCGGGGCCGAGGGTGACAGGCAGTCCTCCACCCGCTCCTACGAGAGCCCGTTCTTCGGCCCCTCCTCGGGCGCCCCGCCCTACGGCGGCGACGCGCCCCCGCCGCCTCCGCGCCACGCGCTCGGCATGGGCCCCGGCTGGGCCCCTCCGCCCCCCGGCGGCGGCAGCGCGGCGGCTTCGCGACGTGGCCCCGGCACCGGCCTGCTCGTCGTGCTGGCCGTGGTCGTCGCCCTGGTCGCCTCGGCGCTCGGCAGCGTCGGCACCTACCTGCTCACCCGTACCAACGGCACCGATCCGTCCTACAGCCTCGGCCCGCTCCCGAGCGGCGCCACCGACCGGGCGCCCGACTCGGTGGCCGGCGTGGCCGCGCGGGTGCTGCCCAGCGTGGTCTCGCTGGAGGTGGGCAACGGCAGCAACACCGAGGGCGCGACCGGCTCCGGATTCCTGATCAAGAACGGTTACGTGGTGACGAACAACCACGTGGTCGCCATGGCCGCCAAGGGCGGCGATATCAAGATCATGTTCTACAACCGCAAGACCACGACCGGCCGCATCATCGGCCGCGACCCGGGCTCCGACCTGGCCGTGGTCAAGCCCGAGGACACCTTCGGCACGCCGGAGATCTCCCTCGGCAACTCCGACCAGGTCGTGGTCGGCGACCCGGTCATCGCGGTCGGCTCGCCGCTCGGCCTGTCCGGCACGGTCACCACGGGCATCGTCAGCTCCCTGAACCGGCCGGTCATCGCCGGCGACGAGAACGGCGGCTCCGAGGAGCCCGCCTACATCAGCGCCATCCAGACCGACGCCGCCATCAACCCAGGCAACTCCGGCGGCCCGCTGGTCAACGGCAAGGGCGAGGTCGTGGGCGTCAACTCCGCGATCGCCACGCTGAGCCGTTCGCTGACCAACCAGAGCGGCAGCATCGGCCTCGGCTTCGCCATCCCGGTCAACCAGGCGCGGCGGGTGGCCGAGGAACTCGTGACGAGCGGCAAGGCCAAGCGCCCCAAGATCGGCATCGTGCTCGACCCCGACTACAAGGGCCAGGGTGTCCGCATCGCCTCCGAGCCGACCGAGGGCCGCCAGCCGGTCGACCCGGGTGGTCCCGCCGCCAAGGCCGGGCTGAAGGCGGGCGACGTCATCCTGGAGCTCGACGGGCTGCGCCTGCAGGACGGCAATGAGCTGATCGCCCTCATCCGCAGCAAGGCGCCGGGGTCCCACATCACGGTCAAGTACCAGCGGGCGGGACAGGAACGCACGGCGACGCTCACGGTCACGGCCGACGCGGAGCCCGCGCCGTCGCCGTCCTGATCCATGGCCGGCTTGGTGATCGAGCCGGGACGTCAGGGCGGGCGGTCGATCCGACCGCCGGAGCCCTTAGTCTGGAATACGCCGGGGTTGTCCTCGGTGCATCAGGACTGCGCTAGGAGCTCACGGTGTTCGGACTCGGGTGGCTTGAGGTCGGGGCGCTGATCGTCATCGCGCTTCTCGTCTTCGGGCCCGACAAGCTGCCTCAGGCGGCGGCGCAGGCCGGCAAGACGCTGCGCGACCTGCGCCGGATGGCCACCAACGCGCGTGACGATCTGCGGGCCGGCCTGCCGCCGGAGTACCGCGACTTCGACCCGGCCGACCTCAACCCGCGTACCTTCGTCCGCAAGCACCTGCTGGACGACGTCGAGGACTCGTGGAACGCCAAGCCGGCGGAGGAGCCGGTGCTCACGGCCCCGGCCCTGCCCGAGCCGGTGGACGAGCTGGGCGTCGGCGAGATCCCGCCCTACGATGCCGAGGCCACCTGACCCGCCCCGTCATCCGCCGCCAGGCGTCCATGGAAAAGTGCGGGCCCGCTCGGATGCGAGCGGGCCCGATGACGTGCTGAGGGACGTGCGGCGCGTCTAGCGGCGGTTGGGCGCCAGGCCGAGCTGCAGACCCTTGAGGCTGGACCCCCGCTTGCTCAGCGTGGCCGCGATCGAGCGGAGCTCCGCCGCCGCCGGGGCGTCGGGGTCGGTCAGCACGAGCGGCTTGCCCTCGTCGCCGCCCTCGCGCAGCCGCAGGTCTATCGGCACCTGGCCGAGCAGCGGCACCCGGGCGCCGAGCGTGCGGGTCAGCGCGTCGGCGACGGTCTGGCCGCCTCCCTCGCCGAAGACCGCGATGCGCTCGTCGCAGTGGGGGCACGGCAGCCACGCCATGTTCTCGATGACGCCGGCGATCTGCTGGTGGGTCTGGGCCGCGATCGAGCCGGCCCGCTCGGCCACCTCGGCCGCCGCCATCTGGGGCGTCGTCACGACGAGGATCTCGGCGGACGGCAGCCGCTGCGCGACCGAGATGGCGATGTCGCCGGTGCCCGGGGGCAGGTCGAGCAGCAGGACGTCGAGGTCGCCCCAGTAGACGTCGGCGAGGAACTGGTGCAGCGCCCGGTCGAGCATCGGGCCACGCCACACCACCGGGGTGTTGCCCTCCGGTTTGAACATGCCCACCGAGATGACCTTGATGTCATGCGCCACCGGCGGCATGATCATGTCCTCGACCTTGGTCGGCCGCTCCGAGGCGCCCAGCATGCGGGGGATGCTATGGCCGTAGATGTCGGCGTCGACGATGCCGACCTTGAGGCCGTTCGCGGACATGGCGGCGGCCAGGTTGACCGTGACCGACGACTTGCCGACGCCACCCTTGCCGCTGGCCACCGCGAAGACGCGGGTCAGCGAGCCCGGCTGGTTGAAGGGGATCTCCTTCTCCGGGGCGCGGTCGCCGCGCAGCTTCGTCTGCAGCTCCTTGCGCTGCTCGGTGCTCATGACGTCCAGTTCGATCTCGACACCCGTGACACCGTCGAGCCGGGAGACCGAGGCGGTGACGTCGCGGCGGATGGTGTCCTTCAGCGGACACCCCGCGATCGTGAGGTAGACGCCGACGCGGACCACGCCGTCGGGCGTGATGTCGACGCTCTTGACCATGCCGAGATCGGTGATCGGGCGACGGATCTCGGGGTCGATGACGGTGGCGAGGGCGGCCGTCACCTGTTCCTGGGTTGGTGCCATCGAAGTCTCGGCACGAAGGGAGTGCCGTCCCTCCTTAGTGGTCTCTGTATGACAGGCGCTGCACGCCGGTGAGGATGCCCCTCCATGGTATGAACCAGAGGCGCGGCGCGGTTAATCCACGCTGCACGACGGACTGTTTAGGTGTGCGTGCAACAAACTAAGGTTACTCCGTGACTCTTCTGCGCGACGAGGGCCTCACCGTCGAGGAGCTGGCGGTCTGGCGGATGCTGCAGCGGGCGCAGGTGCGGATCACGCGCCACCTGGAGGCCGAGCTGCTGGTCGCCCACGACCTGCCGCTCGCGTCGTACGACGTGCTGTCGCAGCTCGCCGAGGCGCCGGAGCGGCGGCTGCGGATGAACGACCTGGCGGGCAGGGTGCTGCTGTCCCGCAGCGGCCTGACCCGGCTGATCGACCGGTTGCAGCGCGACGGGCTGGTGGGCCGCGAGGCGTGCGAGAGCGACGCCCGTGGGCTGTTCGCGGTGCTGACGGACGCGGGGGCGGCCCGGCTGGCCGAGGCGACGCCCACCTACCTGCGCGGCGTCCGCGCGCACTTCCTCGACTCCCTGGGCCCGGACGAGATCGAGCGGGTGCGGGAGCTCGTGACCCGGCTCGCCGGCGCGACGGACGTTCCCTGAGCCGCGCGGAGGCTCGCCGGCGTCACGGGCGCTCTCTGAGCTCCTCCAGCAGGTGCTGGAGCTCCGAGCGCAGGTAGTCGCGGGTGGCGACCTCGCTCAGTGCCATCCGCAGCGCGGCGATCTCCCGGGTCAGGTACTCGATCTCCGCCTGGTTGCGGTCGGCCGCCGCACGGTCCTGCTCGTACTGGACCCGGTCACGGTCGGCCTGCCGGTTCTGGGCGAGCAGGATGAGGGGCGCCGCGTACGAGGCCTGGAGCGACAGCATGAGGGTGAGGAAGATGAACGGGTACGGGTCGAAGGCCAGGTTGGCGGGCGCGATGGCGTTCCAGGCGACCCACACCGCCACGACCACCGTCATGTAGACGATGAAGCGCGCGGTCCCGAGGAAGCGGGCGATCCGCTCCGACAGGCGGCCGAACGCCTCCGGGTGGTAGTGCGGGCGCAGCGTGCGGCGCAGGTCGCGGGGCTGGTCCAGCCGCTCGGCCGTCATGACGGTGCTCCTTCGCGCCAGTCGGCCGGCAGCATGTGGTCGAGCACGTCGTCCACCGTGACCGCGCCCACCAGCCGCCCCAGCTCGTCGACCACGGGCGCCGCCACCAGGTTGTAGCTGGCGAGGTAGCGGGCGACCTCCGGCAGCGTGAAGCCGGGCCGGATGGGGTCGATCGACGGGTCGAGCACCGAGCCCAGCAGCGTGGAGGGCGGGTCGCGCAGCAGCCGCTGGAAGTGGCTGACGCCGAGGTACGCCCCCGTGGGCGTCTCGTTCGGCGGCCGGGTCACGTACACCTGGGCCGCGACGGACGGCGCGAGGTCCTGCTGCCGGATGTGCGCCAGCGCCTCGGCGACCGTGGCGTTCGGCGGCAGGATCACCGGCTCGCTGGTCATCATGCCGCCGGCCGTGTTCTGCGGGTAGGTGAGCAGCCGCCGCACGGGCGCGGCCTCGCCCGGCTCCATCAGCGCCAGCAGGTGGGCGGCCTGGTCGGCCGGCAGGTCGTTGAGCAGGTCGGCGGCGTCGTCGGGGTCCATCTCCTCCAGCACGTCCGCGGCCCGGCCGGGTTCGAGGGTGCTGAGGATGCCGATCTGGTCGCGGGGCGGCAGCTCCTCCAGCACGTCGGCGAGCCGGTCGTCGTCGAGCGCGCGGGCGACCTCGACCCGCCGCTTGCCGGGCAGCTCGTGCAGGGCGCTCGCGATGTCGGCGGCCCGCATCGACTCGAACGCGGCGATCAGCCCGGCGGCGCCCTGGTCCTTCTGGAGCTGGTCGAACCCCGACGTCTCCTCCCAGGCCACGATCCGGGGGTCGCGCCGCCGCCTGCCCCGGTACACGGCGACCTTGGTGATCTCCCAGGCCGACGGCCTGGACTCCTCCATGGCGAGGTCGAAGACCGTCATGTGCTCGCCGTCGACGGTCACGGTGCGGTCGAGCATCTCGCCGAGGACCAGTGTCTCGGTCGCGCGCTTCTCGAAGCGGCGCACGTTGAGCCGGCCCGTGAAGACGACCGCGCCGGCCTCGATGCCGCGGACCCGCGTGATGGGCAGGAAGACGCGGCGGCGCGGCTGCACCTCGACCACCATGCCGTGGACGGCGGGCGGCAGGGGACCGCGCAGGCCCACCACGACATCCCGGATGCGGCCGATCTGGTCGCCGGCCGGGTCGAAGACCGAAACCCCGGCCAGGCGGGCCACGAAGATCTTCACAGTCAGCAGGTTAACAGCCGGGGAATGTTGCGCCCCGGGCGTCCGGCGTGTCAGTATCAAAAGATAGGAACGGTAATTACGGATGGTGTGGCGATGCGATATTCGGGTCTCGCGATGGCCTTTGTCTCGGCGTGGTGCTTCGCGTTCTCCGGGCCCATGGCCAAGTACCTGAACGCGGCGGGGCTGGCGCCCATCGAGGCGGTCTGGGCGCGGATGGCCGGCGCGGGGCTGCTGATGGTGGCCGTGCTGGCCGTGGTCAAGCCGTCCGCCCTGCGCATCCCGCGCTCGCGGGTTCCGTTCTTCGGGGTGTACGCCGTCGTGGCCGTCGCCGGGGTGCAGTCGCTCTACTTCGTCGCGCTGACCCGGCTGCCGGTGGGGATCGCGCTGCTGCTGGAGTTCATGGCGCCGGTCATGGTGGTCGTGTGGGTGCGGTTCGTGCGCAAGATCCGGCTGGCGCGCTCGGCGTACCTGGGCGCGGTGGTCGCCGTCGTCGGGCTCGGCATCGTCGTGGAGGTCTGGGACGGCCTGCGGCTGGACGCGCTGGGGCTGCTGCTGGGCCTGGCCGCCGGGGCGTGCTGCGCCGGATATTTCCTGATGAGCGATAGCTTCGGGGACGACGTGGACCCGCTGGGGCTCATCGCCTGGGGCATGCTCGGGGCGGCCCTGGTGCTCGTGCCGTTCGCCCGGCCGTGGGACATCCCGTGGGAGGCGTTCACCCGTCTCGCCACGCCCGAGGGAAGCGGCCTCACCCTGCCGGCGTTCGCGGCGTACCTGTGGATGGTGCTGGTCGCGACCGTCGCGGCGTACATCCTGGGCGTCAACGCGGTGCGCCGCCTGTCGGCGGCCGTCGGCGCGACGGTGGCGTCGCTGGAGGTCATCGGCGGCGCGGTGGTGGCCTGGGCGCTGGTGGGCGAGGCGCTCGGGGCGTTCCAGATCGTCGGCGGGCTGCTGGTGCTGTCGGGGGCGCTGCTCGCCCAGATGGCGGCGTCCCGGGGCGGCGCGCCGGCGCCCGAGCCCGAGCCGGCGCCTTCCACCGAGGCCCGGCTGAGCCTCGACCGCGCCCGCGGCTGACCCCTCTCCACCGGGACCGCGCCCACGGTTGACCGCTCTCCACCGGGACCGCGTCCGCGGTCGACGGCGCAGGGCTCCGGTTCGACCGCGCGGTCAGGCGTCCAGGGGGGTGAGGCGGACGACCGTGGACTCCCGGGCCCAGCGGTCGGTCAGGTGGGCGCCGTCGGGCGCGTTGAGCCGCTCCTTGGCCAGCGCGGCGACCGCCTCCCGCTCCGCCCGCTGGTCCACGACCGCGACGGCCGCGTCGAACTCCACCAGTCGCGCGCCGTTGTCCTTGCTGCGCAGGGTGACGCGTACCCGGTCGAGGTCCGCGAGCCCCGGCAGATCCTGCTCGCCGCCGCCGGTCACGAGGTAGACGGCGCCGTCGTGCCAGGCGTGCCAGGCCAGGCGGGGGCGGTCGAGGCCGAGCCAGAGGATGCCGGACTTCTTCGCGCCCTCCTCGATGGCCGCGCGTGTGTCGCTCACGTCCCGACTGTAGTCCAGGCCGGTGATCCGGCGGCAGGCCGCGCGACGGACGGGTGAGGGCCGGGCGACGGGTTCACAGAGTCACGGGCAGTGAGACCAGACGCCACGTGCCCGGGTCGGGGGCGCGCCGCGCACCCTCCGGAGCGAGCGCGAGACCCGGGAAGCGGCGCAGCAGGGCGGCCAGTGCCGCCTCGGTCTGCACCCTGGCGATGGAGGCGCCGAGGCAGAAGTGCGCCCCGTGCGCGAACCCCAGATGGGTCGCCTCGCGGGCCAGTGTGACGTCCAGCCGGTCGGGGTCGGCGAACGCGCGCGGGTCCCGGTTGACGGCGGCGACCGAGGCCGTCACGGCGTCGCCCGTCCGGATGGTGACGCCGTGCAGTTCGACGTCCTCGCGCGCGTAGCGGGGGACCGTCAGCAGGATCGGGCCGCACCAGCGGATCAGTTCCTCGACGGCGCGGGGCATGAGGGCGGGGTCCTCGCGCAGCGCCTTGAGCTGGGCCGGCTCGGACAGCAGGACGTGTACGGCGTTCGCGATCAGATTCGCCGGCGTCTGCCCGGCCAGTACCAGGTGCCAGACCAGGGTGACCAGCTCGGTGTCGCTGAGCCGGTCGCCGTCCTCGGCCTGCGCGCGGATGAGCTCGGACAGCAGGTCGGGAGCCGCCTCGGCGCGGCGGCGGGCGACCGCCTCCCTGGCGCCGGCCATGATCCCGGGGATGGCCGCGGCGAACCCCGGGCCGGCGCCCGCCGCGACCAGCGCGCCGTACTCGTGCCAGCGCGCCCGGTCCGGCTCGGGCACCCCCACCAGCTCGCAGATGACCTCCATCGGCAGCGGCGCGGCGAAGTGCCGCAGCAGGTCCACGCCCCCGTCCGTGGCCCCGTCGGTGGCATGGCCGGGCAGCGCGTCCAGCAGGCGTTCCACGACCCGGTCGATCGCGGGCCGAAGCGCGGCGGCCCGGCGCGCGGTGAACGCGGGCGCGACCAGCCGGCGCAGCCGCAGGTGCTCGGGCCCGTCCATCTCCGACATCGTCCGCAGGTACGGCAGGCAGTCCTCGGGCACGTCCGGCCGCATGAAGCTGCCGGAGGTGATCGCGAACCGGGGGTCGGCCAGCATCGCCCGGGCGCCCTCGTGCCGGGTCAGCGTCCACAGGGGCGGAAGTCCCGGCGTGAGCACCCGGGCCAGCGGTGAGCGCTCCCGTGCCCGGCCGTACACCGTGAACGGGTCACCGATGACGCCGGGGTCGGTGAGGTCGATCTCCGGGATGTCCGCCATGAAGCCCTCCAGATGATGAGATCATGTGATGTGACAATCTAGATGATGTCATCATCTGAGGGAAGCGCGTCCGATTGGGCCCCGAGGGCCGCGCCAACGCCCCCGCTCCCAGGCGGAACCACTAGCGTGTGCGGCATGCGCTCACGTCGTTCCGTTCTCGCCGTGCCCGGCAGCAACCCCCGGTTCCTGGAGAAGGCCCAGACCCTGCCGGTGGACGCGGTCTTCCTCGACCTGGAGGACTCCGTCGCGCCGCTGGCCAAGGACGAGGCCCGCGCCAACGTGGTCACCGCGCTGCGCGAGGGCGACTGGACCGGCAAGACCCGCGTCGTCCGGGTCAACGACCTGTCGACCCAGTGGACGTACCGGGACGTGATCGAGGTCGTCGAGGGCGCCGGCGACCGCCTCGACTGCCTCATGCTGCCCAAGGTCCAGGACTCCACCGAGGTGGTCTGGCTCGACACCCTCCTCACCCAGATCGAGAAGGCCAAGGGCTTCGAGGTGGGTCGCATCGGCATCGAGGCGCAGATCGAGAGCGCGCGCGGGCTGGTCAACGTCGACACGATCGCGGGCAGCTCCCGGCGGCTGGAGACGCTGGTGTTCGGCCCCGCCGACTTCATGGCCTCCATCAACATGCGCACCCTGGTCGTGGGCGAGCAGCCGCCCGGCTACACCGAGGGCGACGCCTACCACTACATCCTCATGCGGCTGCTCATGGCCGCCAGGACCCACGACCTCCAGGTGATCGACGGGCCGTACCTCCAGATCAAGGACGTCGACGGCTTCACGCGGGTGGCCCGGCGGGCCGCCGCCCTCGGCTTCGACGGCAAGTGGGTGCTGCACCCGTCACAGGTCGACGCGGCCAACGCGGTGTTCTCGCCCACCCAGGAGGACTACGACCACGCCGAGCTGATCCTCGACGCGTACGAGTACCACACGACGGTCGAGCGGCGCGGCGCCGTCATGCTGGGTGACGAGATGATCGACGAGGCATCGCGCAAGATGGCGCTGGTCGTCGCCGCCAAGGGACGCGCCGCCGGGCTGAGCCGTACGAAGACGTTCCAGCCCGGCGAAGCCGGCTAGAGCGTCACCCCGACGGTGGTGAAGAACCAGAACGCCGAGGTCAGCCAGAGCCCCACCAGCGCCGTGAACACCAGCCCGCCCAGCACCGGCAGCGTCCAGCCCGGCGTGCCCCGCTTTGGGAGGGCCAGCATCTTCGCGGTGAACACGCCGTAGAAGAAGCAGCCGAGCAGCGAGTGGGCGAGCACCCGCGGCACGTCGTACTGGAGTCCCAGCGCGTACAGGCAGTGGAACGCGACCGGGATCGTCAGGATGAACGCGAGCCGGCCCGACCAGCGGTGCACGACCGGCGAGATGGGGATCGGCAGCTTCCCCCACATCGACAGGGCCGAGATGACCTGCACGATCGCCAGCGCGAACGCGCCCATCGTGAGCCACGCCTTCATCGGCAGGGCCCCCGAGAAGCCCGCCGGTCCGACGGCGAAGCCCGTGGGCGCGTGGAGCCGGCCGTACACGCCCAGCGCCAACGCCACGAGCGCACCCGCGAGCAGCGGGGTGAGGAGGACGGCCGAGCCGCTGGGCTGCCGGCGGCGCACGGTGGTGGTCATCGCATCTCCTCGATGAAGCCGTCGACGTCCTTCGGGTAGAGCGTGGTGTCACCCGCGGTCACGGGGTCGGTCGGCCGGTCGCCGTTCAGCTCGGGGACGTCGATCTGCTCCTCGCCCTCGAACGCCGCGCCGACCTGGGTGAAGCCGCCCTGCGGCCGCTTCAGCACGATCCAGCCGGCGCGGAGCTTCGCGCCGCGCACCTGCGCGGTCGCCCGGTACAGGCCGGACGGCTTCTTGACCGTCGGCGCGTCGAACGTCCAGCGCTTGCCGCCGACCTTCAGCCAGCCCTTGGCCTTTCCGCCACCCAGGGTGGCGCCGGCCGCCGCGCCGCCGAAGCCCTGAAGGCCGATCTTCCCCTCGGCCGCGTCGCCCTTGAACCACGCCTCGGTACGGCCGTCGCAGAAGTAGCCGATGGCCTTGCCGTCGCGGACGGAGATGGCGATGAGGCCGCCGTTGCGGTCGACGCGGCCCGCGTAGTCCGCCTTCGCCGGGCCCTTGGCCGTGCGGGACGGCGAGGGCGTGGCCTCCGGCGTGCTCTCCTCCGGCGCCGCGGTCTCGGCGCCGGTATCGGTGGTGTCGTCGGTCTCGTTGGTGGTCGCGTCACCGGACGCGCCGGTGTCGCTCGCGGCGGGGGTACGGTTCGCCACGGGTGTCGCGGTGATGCTG
Organism: Nonomuraea sp. NPDC050691; assembly: GCF_040654455.1. NCBI lineage: Bacteria > Bacillati > Actinomycetota > Actinomycetes > Streptosporangiales > Streptosporangiaceae > Nonomuraea > Nonomuraea sp. NPDC050691. The sequence goes on along the minus strand of NZ_JBFAIA010000004.1, from coordinate 72,020 downwards.
GCGACACCGAGCCCCGCGGCGAGCACTGCGCCGGCCGCCAGGGTGAGGACAGGTCCCAGCCTTGACATTGGATCCGCTCCCAGGGTCGACATGCTGACAGACCGATCATCCGCCCAAAACGTGGCGCCGTCTGTGAACTAATGCGCATCGGGTGGACAGAATGTAAAGATGCAGGAGAACTCAGGACCCCAGCTTCCGTACGGCACGGAGCCGTCCGGGCCCGTCCACCAGCCCTGGCGCGCGGGCTCTCCTGAGTCCGCGCCGCCTCCCGGCGCTCCTCCGTACGGCGGCCGGCCGTATCCCGGCCAACCGGCCCACCCCGGTCAACCGGCCTACCCTGGTCAGCCGGCCTACCCCGGTCAGCCGGCCTATCCCGGGGCGCCGCTGCCGCAGCCGGTGTCCTGGTTCGCGCCCACGCCGTCGGGCGCCCGCTACGACCACCTCGCCAGGACGCCCCTCGCCCGCCCGTGGCGGCAGATCGTCGGAACCCTGGCGGTGGCCGCGGGGTTCCTCGCGGTGGGGATCGTGGTGGTCCTCGCCGGCTCGTTGTTCGCGGCGCTCGCCGGGCTGCCCATGCCGATCACCCCTGACGAGACGTTCGGCGACCCCGTCTTCGGGATGGCGGTGCTGCTGCTGTCGATCGCGGCGGTGCTGCCGCTGGTGTTCGGCACGGCCGCGCTCGTGCAACGGCGCCGGCCCGGCACGCTCTCGTCGGTGGCCGGACGGCTGCGCTGGTCGTGGCTGCTGTGGTGCGCGGGCCTGGCCGTGCTCGCCCTGGTCCTGGGGCAGGCCGCCCAGGCGGCGACACTCGCGCTGTCGGGGGAGGACACCTCCGGCATGTTCGGATGGGCGGGCTGGAGCGCGTTCCTGCCGGCGCTGGTGGTGATCGTGCTGTTGGTGCCCTTCCAGGCGGCGGCCGAGGAGTACATCTTCCGCGGCTGGGTGCTCCAGGCGGTGGGCGCGCACCTGCGCAACCCGGTGTGGGCGATCCTGCTCGGGGCGGCGCTGTTCGCCTCGCTGCACGGCTACACGGGGGCGGGGATCGTGGACGTGTTCGCGTTCGGGGCGGTCATGGGGTGGCTGGCCGTACGGACCGGGGGGCTGGAGGCGCCGATCGCGCTGCACGTGGTGAACAACATGATGGCCTTCGGGCTGAGCGCGGCGGCGGGGAACCTGGACGACGCGCTGCGGCAGGGGGCGGTGCCGTGGCAGGCGCTCGCGGGGACCGTGGTGCAACTCGGGGTGTTCACCGGAGGAGTCCTCTATCTCGCGAAAAAGCGGTCAATCAGCGTTCTCTCTGGATAAATCCGGCGGCTGGTGGGGCGACTGCTTGGCGCAATCGGGCCAGATCTGGGGAATCTCGCTAGAGAAGTCTCGCCATTCTGGCTCCGGCGTGCTGGTCTGGATCCTGTGGGGAGGCGAGGATAGCGGAGGTGATCATCTCTGCCTGGCGGGGTACCTGTCGACGCGTGCCAACCTTCCATGCTGTGGGCGCATGGACCCCGAAATAGGCACCTATAAGTGGACATAAGCCTTGGAGTGGTCCTGATCGCCCGGCCGAATCCCGGAGGTGTGGTTTCTGCCCTGTTCCTTAGGTTCGACCCGTTCGACGAGCTCGACTAGGAGGTGCGCCGCGTGGCCTCCGGCCCCAGCGACCCGCCACGGCGACCGCCGGGTGACGCCGACCCTCACCCGGCCCCTGCCCCCGACCCGTCCGTGACGCCCTCGTCCCCCCCGGACCCGCCCACCCCGGACCGGTCGGTCCGCGAGGCGTCCACGTCGGACCCGTCCGCCTCGGACCGGTCGGTCCGCGACGCGTCCGCCCAGGACCCGTCCGTCCGGGACGAGCCGCGCATCAGGCATTCTCCTCCCGGCCCCACGGATGACCGGGCCAGGGGATTACCACTCGCGTCGCCCTGGGGCATGCCGCCGTTCTCGTCGCCCGTCCCGGAGGACGAGGAGCCGCAGGAGCCGCCCCGGGGACGCCGGCCGTACAGCTCGCCGACCGCCGAACCGGAGGCCGAGCCGCGCCGCAGGCCCCGGCGGCTGGTGAACCGGCCCGACAAGCTCGTCGCCAGCGGCCCGCCCCGTCCCCACCCTCCCCGCCCCCCGCGCCAGGACGAGGGTTCCCGCGCCCCGGCGGCGGAGCGGAGGGACGACCTGCCCCCCGGCGTCGTACCGGCGGGCGTGGCGCCGCCCGAGGTGGTGGACCCGGCGGTGCTGCCGACCGGGGTGGTGCCGCGCTCGTGGTTCGAGAAGGACGACAACCCGCCGGAACCGGACTCGCCCCGCGAGCCTGACGCGATCATCAGCCCGGAGGAGGTCCACAGCGCTCCCGTCGCGCCCGTGGTCGAAGGAGCGCCCGTGGTTCAGGGCCCGTACGTGATCCAGGGACCGTACGTGGACCAGGGCCCCGAGGTGCCCCCCGTTGCCGACAGCGGTCACCGTGACGAGCGGGCCGGTGCCGCCGGGCGCGAGCGCGGCTCGGGCGAGGACGAGGACGAGGACGAGCCCGACGGCCTCCCGTCCCGGGCCCGCCCCTACGTCGCCGCCCCTCTCCCCTTGATCGACGCCCCACCCCACGCCGAGGGCTCACCGCATGAGGACACGCGCTCCCGGGGGGACGCGCCCTCTCACGGGGACCCGCCCTCTCACGGGGAGGCCGCCCCACGGCACGACGCCACGTCCCACGGGGAAGGAGCCCCGCGCCACAAGCCCCACGGTGGGGAGCCCTACACCACCTCCGGGCACGACGACCTCGACGGACACCACGAAGACGAGCCCGGGAACGAGCCCGGGAATGACATCGGGAACGAGCCGAGGAGCGAGCCCGAGGTGCGGCGGGTGGGCAGGCCGCCGGGTGGGCGGCCGACGAGACCCGACCTGCTCGTCGCCTCCGGTCCGCCCCGCCCCGGCGCCCCAGGCGGCCGCCACCACCGGGGACCCGCCCCCTCGGCCGTGCGCCGGGCCAGCCCCGTGCGTGGCCGGCGCGGCATGGCCGCCCCCGTGGCCGTCGTCCTGGCGCTCGCCCTGGTCATCGCCGGCACTGTGATCGTGTGGCGGTGGAACGCCCCGGCCGGCCCGGCGCTGCGCCTGGCGGCGGGCAACGGCAGGTCCGGCGACGACCTCTTCACGGTCCCCTCCGCCGGCGACGGCTCCAACCAGGTGCTCAACGACATGGCCTCCACCGGTAAGACCGTGGTCGCCGTGGGCAGTGACACGACCAGCCCGACCCCGCGCCCGCTGTTCCTGGTGTCGTCCGACAGCGGGAAGACCTGGCGGCTCGGCCAGGTGAGCGGCGGCGCGACCACGTCCACGGTGCGGCGGGTCGTCGGCGGCGGCGGCCGCTGGCTGGCCATCGGCGGCGACCCGGCAGGCGGCGGACGCGGCCTGTGGACGAGCGCCGACGGCCTCGGCTGGGCGGCCGTGGAGGAAAGCGGACTGGCGGCGTTCCGGAACGGCGACGTGGTGGCCGACATCGCGCGGACCCGGTCGGGGTTCGTGGCGGTGGGCGGCACGGCCCTCGCGGACGGCGGGCTCGGCCCGGCGGCCTGGTGGTCGGCCGACGGCCGCGCCTGGCAGCGGACGGATCTGCGCGAACTGGACGCGTTCGACCTGAGGGCGGTCGTGGCCAGGGGCGACACGGTCGTCGCGGTGGCCCGTCCGGCGCAGGGCGAGGGCTCCCGGGTGGTGCGGTCGGCCGACGGCGGGCGCACCTGGCGGGCGACCGGGTTCCAGCTCCCGGAGGCGCTGCCGCGCGCCGGGTCGCTGGCGGTGCTGCCGAAGCAGTTCATGCTCGTGCCCACCCGGCAACGCACGGTCGAGGGCACCGTGCGGGTCTACTGCTCGCCGTCCGGGGAGCAGTGGGCGCAGTGCGGCTCGATCGGCGGGCTCGGCGGCGAGAGCCCCGGAGTCGAATCGGTGATCACCCATCCGGGTGGCGTCGCCGTGGTGGCGCAGGCCAAGCTGGACTCGTACGCGGTGCTGAACAGCTCCGACGGACGTACCTGGACGAAACGGGCGGACCTGTCGGGGCTGCGCGGCGCCACGCTGCGCGGGTTCACGATCACGCAGTCCGGCACGCTGCTCGCGGGCGGCGACCGGGCGGCGGCGGACGTCGACAACCAGCTCGTGCTGCTGTCCGCGCCGCCGCGCGGGGACGCGTCACGCGTGCGCCTGGCCGACGTGGAAGGCCTGTCGCGGATCGCCCGCCAGACCAGCGGCCTGGCCGCCCACGACGGGAGGTACGTCGCGGTCGGCAGCGCCTCCGGCGACGCGGGCATCTGGACCAGCCTCAACTGGAAGAGCTGGACCTCGATGAGCCTCGGCGGCCCGCGCGAGCAGGAGCTCGCCGACGTCGCCCACGGCCGCCGGGGATGGCTCGCGGCCGGTTCCACACAGGCGGGCATCGGCGTCACCGAGCCGCTGCTCGTCTCATCGGACGACGGCCACTCCTGGAGGACGATCCCGGCGACCGGCGACCTGGCCCGCGCGCAGGACCACACGCGTCTCGCCGTGACGGCCGTGGCGGCCGGCCCGGACGGGTACGTGCTGGCCGGCGAGGACACGAACGCCTCCGGCGGCACCGGCCCGGCGCTCTGGTTCACCCGCGACCTGCGCAAGTTCACCCGATCCCGCAAGCTGCCGCAGGGCGGGACAGGCGTCCGTGTGCACGACCTGGCGGCCACCCCGGACGGCTACGTCGCGGTGGGCGTGGCCGGCGGCGGTGACGGGGAGCGCGGCGTGGTGTGGGTCTCGGAGGACGGGCTCAACTGGAAGGCCCGCAAGCGGCTCGTCCCCGACGGGGCTTCCTCGGCCGGGCTCAGCCAGGTCGCCGCGTACCAGGACAGGCTGGTCGCCATCGGCGTGGCCCGCGTGCAGGGCGCCCGCAGGGTCTTCGCGGCGGTCTCGCGGGACGACGGCGCCTCCTGGAGCACGGCGTGGCTGCCGGCCGAGAAGGCGGCGGACGTGGAGGACCTGGCGGCGACGGACCAGGGGCTGGTGGCGGTCGGCTGGCACGGCACGCAGGGCGACGCCGACAGCGCCGCGTGGATCTCCCAGGACGGCACGTCCTGGACCCGCTCGGACCTGACCAAGGACCGGCTCGGCGGACCGGGCATGCAGTGGCTGGCGGCGGTCACGGTGGCCGGATCGGAGGTGGTGGGCCTCGGCCGCAGCACCACCTACGACGCCGACCACCTCATCCTGTGGACGTCCACCCTGACATCCAGCCGCTGACGTCGTACCCGCCACGTCGGGTCGTCCGGCGCCGGGTCACGCGGGCAGGGGCCACACGCCCCACGCGCGCAGCGCCTCGGCCAGCCCCTCGGTGAGCGGCAGCCGTGCGACGTCCCGTGGCGAGCACCAGCGCGCGTCGGCCGCGTCGTCGGCGGCGGCCAGCGCGCCGCCCGTCACGGCGGCCACATAGTCGCGGATCTCGTACGTCACCCCGCCCGGGCCCGGCCGGTCCACGACGCCCGCGAGCCGGCCCACGGCCACGCGCAGACCCGTCTCCTCCAGCACCTCGCGCTCCAGGGCCGCGGTGTCCGTCTCGCCCGGCTCGACCCGGCCGCCCGGGATCGACCACAGCCCCGCGCCCGGCGGGTGGCCGCGCCGGACGAGCAGCAGCCTGCCCTGGCCGTCCGTGATGATCGCGCCCACACAATTTACGCGCACCTGACCAACATTACGGCGACCGGACGGCGACGCCCTTGACGGCACCGGGCTCCACGACGCAACGTTGATGACTGTGAAGGCGGCTCCAACCTGCCCACGGTGTTTCGGCCCGCTTCACGGGCCGAACGCGTGGTCCAGCGCATGGCGGTGCGACGCGCATGGCGACGTCCTGCCCTTCCAGCCCCCCTACCCGCCCTCCGACGTCGCAGCCCAGGCGCTGCGCAAGAGTTCGGTCGTCCCCGTGTGGATGCCCTGGCCGCTGCCCGCCGGGTGGCTGGTCACAGGGTTCGCCGAGGCGGGCGACGAGCGCACCGGCGGCAGGGCGAGCGTGGTCGCGCTCAGCGGCCCGTCGCTCAGCGAGGGACCGGCCGACATGCTGGTCGTCGCCGAGGAGCCGGGCTTGGGACTGGGCGCGGCGTTCGCCGGGCTGAGCGGGCCCGACCCGGGGGAGGGGTTCGACGCGGGGCCGCCGAACGCCAAGGTCGAGGTACTGGGCCATCCCACGCCGCTGTGGTGCGTCGGCGCGGCGGCCGATCGTGCCGTCTACGCCGGCGAGGCGCTCGGCAACTGGATCTGGACGATCGCCTGGCCCGCCGACGCGGGCTGCCTGATCGCCCTCACCGACCTGAGCCTCCTCGATCTTCGTGACCACGAGTTCGACCTGCCTTTCGGGGCGTTCTCGCCACGCCTCGGCCGCTGAGCAGTACGCTGCGTCGGCCGGACGGACTAGGCTTCGGAAGCGTGACAGCGCGTATCGAGCGAGTGGTGACCGAGGGCGTCGTCGACATCGACGGCGCCGAGCACAAGGTCGAGAACAACACGTGGATCGTGGGCGACGACGACGAGGTGATCGTCATCGACCCGGCGCGTGAAGCCGACAAAATCATGGAGAAGGTCGGCGAGCGTGAGGTGCTCGCCGTCATCTGCACCCATGGCCTGCCCGACCACATCGGCGCGGCCATCGAGGTGGCCAGCCGTGACGAGGCCGTCATCGCCCTCCACCCCAAGGACAAGCCGCTGTGGCGGGAGACCTGGTCCGAGACGTGGCCCGACATCGAGATGGAGGACGACGGCGTCTTCGGCGTCGCCGACATCCAGCTCGACGTCATGGAGACGCCCGGCATCAGCCCCGGCGGCGTGTCGCTGTACTCCGAGGCGCTGGGCGCCGTGTTCACCGGCAAGACGCTGCAGGCCGACGGGCCGGGCAAGATCGGCGGCGAATACCCCGCCCTGCCCGACCAGCTCACCGCCATCGGGGGGCGCCTGTTCACCTTGCCCGGCGACACCAGGGTGCTGCCCGCCCACGGTGACGAGGTGACCATCGGCGACCTGGAGCCCCACTTCGACGACTGGGTGTCCGGCTCGCTGACCCGCACCACCTCCGCCGACGAGGAGGAGGGCCCGCTCGCCGACGGCACCCGCATCGCCGGCATCAAGCTCGACCCGGACGACGACTAGGGTGCGGCGGCTCCTCAGCGACCGAGCCGCCTTCACGGAGTGGAGGCCATGAACACGGTGCAGCTTCCCTTGGAGGGGATGCCGCGGCGGCTCTACTCGTGCACGCCGTCGCGGCTCAACACCTGGCTCGACTGCCGGCGCCGCTACCGGTTCACCTACCTCGACCGGCCGCAGCCGGCCAAGGGGCCGGCGTGGGCCCACAACAGCGTCGGCGCCAGCGTGCACAACGCGCTGGCCGGCTGGTGGCGCGAGCCGTACGAGCGGCGCACCCCGCTGACCGCGGCCCTCTTACTCACCAACGGGTGGATCAAGGAGGGCTTCCGCGACGAGGAGCAGTCGGCGCGATGGCTCGGCCGCGCCCGTGACCTCGTCTCCGGGTACGTCAGCACCCTCGATCCCGCCGACGACCCGGTCGGCGTGGAGCGCACCGTCGCCACCCGTACCAAGGTCGTCGCGTTGTCCGGGCGGATCGACCGTCTCGACCGGCGGGGCGAGGAGCTGGTGGTCGTCGACTACAAGACCGGACGACGCCCGCTCACCCAGGACGACGCCCGCTCGTCGCTCGCGCTGGCCGTCTACGCCATCGCGGCGTCCCGGATGATGCGCACGCCCTGCCACCAGGTCGAGCTGCACCACCTGCCGACCGGCGAGATCGTCGAGTGGCGGCACACGGACGAGTCGCTGGGGAGGCACCTGCGGCGGGCCGAGGAGGTGGCGGAGGAGGCGTCGGTCGCCGACGAGCGCTACCGGGAGGCCGTGGCCGCGCCGTCCGGCTCCGCGCGGGGCCGGGCCGCGCAGGGAACGGCGCCGCAGGTGCCGGCCGAGGTGGACGCGCTGTTCGCGCCCAACCCGGGGCCGATCTGTTCCTGGTGTGATTTCCGCCGCCACTGCCCCGAGGGCCGGACGGCCGGCTCCGACCGCAACCCTTGGGACGGCCTGGCCGAGTAGCACCGGCACCGCCCCTGCCAAAGGACATCCGCAGGGGCGAGCCGGTGAGGAGACTCCGCGGGGAGGGTCCGGTAGGGAAGTTCCAGTGGGGAAGGACAGCTCGGAAGGCTCCGCTGGGGCGGACCCGCGAGGGCGGAGCCCCCAGAACCCCCAGAGCCCCCTAGGGGCCCCCAGAGGCGACCCCGAGAGGGAAGCGCGGGTGGGGCGTCGGCTCCCATCGTGGCCGCCGGATTCTGCACCGGCCTCGATCCAGGGCTCCACGCCTCGCAGGCACGGCCGTGGAGGGCAGGGCTCGGACAGGGGGCGGGCGTTGGGATGGGCAGGCTCTGACCGGACAGGAGGCAGGGCTCGGGTTGGAGGCAGGGCTCGGGCAGGGGCCAGGTCCTGCTTGGGTAGGGGTCAGGTCTTGGGGGCGCGGCGCGGGTCGGTGAGGCCCCGCAGCCCCCTGCTCACGTCGTAGCCGGCCGCGCCGAGCCGCTCCCGACAGCCCCGCAGCATGGCCCGTGTGGCCGGCATGAACGCCCGGTCGTGCACCGGCTCCGGCAGGCCGTTGAACACCAGCCGGAACGCCCGCAGCCCCGCCGTCACGAGCCCCGGCGGCGCCTCGGGCAGCACGCCGTACATCCGCCGTGCCCACTCCGGCAGCGAGTAGTAGCACAGCGCCCCGAACGGGAAGTAGAGCGGCTTGCCCGCCGACAGCATCCGCAGCTCGCGCGGCAGCCGCGGCCACAGCAGGAACCGCACGGTCGCCGCGGCCTCCTCGGTGACGCGCAGCGACGGCCGTGCCGCCTTGAGGTAGGCGTCCATCTCGGCGCACGAGCCGGGCACGTCCTCGGCGTGCAGACCCACGTACGTGGCGCTCTTGCGCTGCTCGCTCAGGTAGCGGTCGGCCTGCCGCTCCGTGAGGCCGAGCCCGCCGCGCCGGGCCACCTCCAGGTACGACGACACCTCGGCGCAGTGGACCCACAGCAGCAGCTCGGGGTCGTCCACACGGTGCGCCGCGCCCGTGACCGGGTCGGTGACGCGCAGGCTCCGGTGGATGCCCCGCACCCGCCGGCCGATCTCGGCCGCCTCCTCGGGGCTGCCGAACGTCACCCGGCCCACGAAGTCGGCCGTGCGGCGCAGCCGGCCGAACGGGTCGTCCTGGAACGAGGAGTTCTGCCAGACGCCGCGCATGGCGAGGGGGTGCAGCGCCTGGAGCATGAGGCCGCGGACGCCGCCGACCCACATGGCGCGGTCGAGGTGGACCCGCCAGGTGACGCTCTCGGGACGTTGGACGACGATCTCGTCGATGCCGGCCATGATGGGCAGCAGGATTACACGGAGGCGGACCTGGTGTCCATGTGGCGGGTCTCGGCCCGGTTCCAGAACCTGACGAGTGCCGCGGCCGTCGTCTCCGGGGCCTCCACGGCCGGGGAGTGGGCGCTGCCGGGCACCACCACGATCTCCGCGCCGAGGGCCCGGGCCATCTCGGCCTGCACGTCGGCCGGCCAGCCGTCGTCGTGCTCTCCGAACAGGACGAGCGTCGGCACCTCGACCTGGCGCAGCTCGTCGGTGCGGTCGTGCATGCTCACGACCTCCTCGGCCATGCGCGCCAGGCCGACCGGGGAGTTGGACAGCAGCCGCTTGCGCAGGAACGCCAGGATGTCGTCGGGCACCCCCGCCGACAGCGCCTCCGGTTCGAAGCTGTCGTGCCACACCTGTTCCAGGCCGAACCGCGGCACCTCGTCCATGATCCGGCGGCTGGCGTGCGCCCGCCGTCCGACGATCGCGGCCGGGCCCGAGCTCATGAGCGTGTACGAGGCGAACTTGGTGCGCCCGTCGATGACCGCCTCCCGCGTGACCAGCCCGCCGAAGGAGTGGCCCACGAGGTGGAGCGGCTCGCCGTCGCCGATGACCTGGGCCAGCAGGTCGATGTCGGCGCCGAGCGCGGCGCAGGTGTAGGCGCCGGGGTCGTCGGGGCCGGGCGTCTCGTACTGCCCGCGCAGGTCGACCGCGAGCACCCGGCGGCCCGACTGGGCCAGCGTCTGCATGACCGCGATGAAGTCTTCCTTGCTCCCGGTCAGGCCCGGCACCAGCAGGGCCGGCCAGCGCTCCACCACGCCGCTGACGGGTAGCGCCTCCAGAGCCGCGAAAACGCCCTGGGGCGTTTCGAGCTTCAGCGGCGTGACGCCAGGTGGCAGGTTCAGGAATCGCGGCGTACTCACGTGGGGCAACAATACCCCGAGGTCAGCGGTCCGACACCGGCGAACTGAGTACGCTGGTGCGACTTCAGGCGACTTGTGCCGTCTGTCCTTCCTGAGGGGCGCTGCCCGGCTTGTGGAACGAAGCGGTGCGTGAACGCGACCGGCCCCTGAAGACGGGGAGAGGGCCCGTGGACGCGACAGGGCGCGCACCCGTGAAGGTGCGCGCCCTGCTCGGTCGTGCTTCCGCGTCAGCCGGCGCGGCGGCGTCCGCCGCCACCGCCACCGCTGCCGCCACGGGCCTGGCGGCGCTGCTGCTTGCGCTCCGTCGCCGCCGACGGCGCGATGTCGTCGTCGTCCGTGGCCAGATCCGGCGACTGGAAGATCACCGTGAACGGGTTGGGCGGGATGATCCGCTCCGGCTCCTTACGGGCCGGGGGCGGCGGCGTGGACAGGAAAGTCGGCTGAGGAGCCTGGTCGGCGACCGGCTCCGCCTCCCGCACCTCGTGCCGGTCGGCGACCGGCTTCGTCTCCTGCACCTCGCGCGGCATCGTCTCCCGAACCTCTCGCGGCCTGGTCTCCCGCACCTCGTGCCGGTCGGTGACCGGCTCGGCCTCCCGTGTCCGGCGCCGGGTGGTGTCCGCGGTGTCCGTGACGTCCGCGGCCGGCTGGGCAGCGGTGCGCCTCGTACGGCGGCGCGGCTCGGCGGCCACGGCCTCCACCTCGTCCGCGGAGATGATCGCGGGCGTCTCGTCGGTCTTGCGTGAGCGGTTGTCCACGAGCTCGACCTCCGGCGTCTCTACGGGAGTGTCTTCGGCCGTCCGTCCGCCACGGGTGCGGCGGCGCTGGCGTGGCGTGCGCGCGGGGCGCTCCTCGCGCTCCTCGCGCTCGTCCCGGCGGCGGCCACGGGCGCGGGAGCGGCCCGTCTCACCGAGGTCCTCCAGGCGCTCGGCCGACAGTCCCACCCGCGAGCGGTTGGCGTGCGGCAGCACGCCCTTGGTGCCCTCGGGGATGCTCAGCTCGGAGTAGACGTGCGGGGACGTCGAGTACGTCTCCTCGGGCTCGGCGAAATCGAGGCCGAGCATCTGGTTGATCATCTTCCAGCGGGTCAGCTCCTCCCACTCGACGAACGTGACCGCGATGCCCGTGCGCCCGGCCCGGCCGGTGCGGCCGACGCGGTGTACGTAGGTCTTGTCCTCGGTGGGGGCGTCGTAGTTGACCACGTGGGTGACGTCGTCGATGTCGATGCCGCGCGCCGCCACGTCGGTGGCGACGAGCACGTCGATCTTGCCGTTGCGGAACGCCCGCAGCGCCTGCTCGCGCTGGCCCTGGCCGAGGTCGCCGTGGACGGCCGCGACCGCGAATCCGCGGGTGTCGAGCTGCTCGGACACCATGTCGCAGGCCCGCTTGGTCTCGCAGAAGACCATGGTGAGCCCGCGGCCCTCGGCCTGGAGCAGCCGCGACAGGATCTCGATCTTGTCCATCCGGTGGACCCGCCACACGAGCTGACGGACCTGCGGCGTGGTCTCGCCCTCGCCGCTTTCGTGCTCGGCGCGGACGTGGGTGGGCCGGTTGAGGTACTTGCGCGACAGCCCGACGATCTCGCCCGGCATGGTCGCCGAGAACAGCATGGTCTGCCGCTGCTCGGGGATGAGCTTGAAGATCCGCTCGATGTCGGGCAGGAAGCCCAGGTCGAGCATGCGGTCGGCCTCGTCGAGCACGAGCGAGGTGATCTGGCTCAGGTCGAGGTGCTTCTGCTTGACCAGGTCGAGCAGGCGGCCGGGGGTGCCGACGATCACGTCGACACCGGCCTTGAGCGCCTCGACCTGCGGCTCGTACGCGCGCCCGCCGTACACGGTCAGGACTCGGGAGCCGAGCTTGCCCGCGGCGGTGACGAGGTCTTCGCTGACCTGCGTGGCCAGCTCTCGGGTGGGCACGACGACGAGCCCGCGTGGCTTCTTGCGGTTCTTGCGCGGCTTGCCGATGCTCTGGAGCATCGCGATGCCGAACGCGTAGGTCTTGCCGGTGCCCGTACGGGCCTGTCCGATCAGGTCCTGGCCGCTCAGGGCGAGCGGGAGTGCCATCTCCTGGATCGGGAACGGCGTGGTGATGCCCTCGGTCTCGAGGGCATCGGCGATTTCTGGAGTGACTCCGAGGTCTCGGAAAGTCGTCAGCGTGGCCTGCCTCAGTCTCAAATGAAGGCGGGCCTGCCGGGACCGACGGCGGAAACGTTCGCCGTTGCGTGGGTCCTCGCGGTAGAGCCAGCCCTCTCGCGTCATTAGCGACCGCGGGCCCGGGGAGCGGGGGTTTTCGGGGGATCCCCCGAATTTACACAGTGCGGTCGCACTTTCACAGAGCAGTGTACTCGATACCACAACGCTGACCGAGCTTCTGGATGTTCCCGAAGATTACGCGAAGTACGCTGCGTTCCATGAAGGAGTCTCCTGGCGTGGTCGATCTGCTCGGTGTCCTGGCGTATGCCGAGCTCAGCGCGTTCGCGCGGATGACGGAGGACGCCGCGTCGCTGGCGCCCTCCCTGGCGGACCGGGCCGCCCTGAGCGAGCTGGCAGTGGCGGAGTACACACACTTCCGGCTGCTGCGCGACCAGCTCGCCGAGCTGGGCGCCGATCCCGAGGAGGCCATGTCGCCGTTCGTGGAGGCGCTCGACGGCTGGCACGCCCAGACCGCGCCGGGCGACTGGCTGGAGGCGCTGGTCAAGGTGTACGTGGGGGAGGGCATCGCGCTCGACTTCTACCGGGAGGCGGCCAGGCGGCTGGACCCGCCGCTGGCCAAGCTTGTGGACGTGGTGCTCGCGGACGAGGGGCGCTCGCAGTTCGCGGTGGAGCGGGTCAGGGCCGCGCTGGAGGCCGACCCGGTCGCGGCGGGACGGCTCGCGCTGTGGGCGCGGCGGCTCGTCGGTGAGGCGCTCAGCCAGGGGCAGCTCGTCGCGGCGGCCCGGCCGGACCTGGCGCGCATGCTGGTCCCCGCCGACGCGGACGACCAGGCCGAGATCTCGCGGATGTTCGCCCGGCTGACGGAGGAGCACGGCAAGCGCATGACGGCCCTGGGCCTGTGACCAGCCTGCGGCGGTCCTGCGGCCTGTGACGACCCGGTGAGGGGGGCGGCCTGGCCGGTGTGGCGGGTCAGGGGACGCGCGGGCACCCGGGGCGGGTTCAGGGATGGGCGCGGGCGCCCGGGCGTGGGAGGCGGCAGCCCCGGGGCGCCCGGCGGCCGGGCAGCCCCGCCCGTGGTGGTTCGACGGCTGGGCAGCGTGCGCTCTCCCTGCGGAGCACGGGGCGCGAGGTCCAGCGATTCGGTCCGCATCTCGTCAAGGAACCGCCGTGGCGGCGCCAGGCCCTCATAAGGGCACGGTACAGCCGTTTCGGCTCGCGCGCCCGCCCGATGGACGACGCCGTGGTCCCCGGACAGGGGAAGGAGACGCGGAGGGAAGCCCGGCGGGTGAGGGGAGGTGCCCCTCACCCGTGGCTCATGTCAGAGGGTGCCGCCGAAGCCGACCGGGCGGGACTCGTCCTCGCCGATCTCGACGAATCCCAGAGCGGAGGTCGGCACGAGCACGCGCCTGCCCTTGACGTCGGTGAGCGCGACGACGCCGCGCTCGACCGCGAGGGCGTTCCTGATCTCCTCTTCGACCTGCTCGGGCGACAGCTCGGTCTCGATGACGAGCTCGCGGTGCACGGAACGTACACCGATCTTGACTTCCATCATGCTCCCTTTCGTGCCTGTGGACGCGGCCGCTCCGAGCTCGCGCTCGACGGGGGCTGGCTCTCCCATGGTCACCCCTCCGCACGCCGGGCGGGCGGGGTGATCGCGCGCAGCGAACGGGTTAAGCCGTACGCGGAAAACCGCTGATGCCGCGCCAGGCGAGCCGGGCGACGAGCTGCTCGGCCGCCTCCTTGGGGATGGAGCCATGGGTGGTGACCCAGTAGCGCGCGCTCACCTCGGCCATGCCGACCAGGCCGACGCCCAGGAGGTGGGCCTCGTCGCTGGTGCAACCGGTGTCCTCCTGGATCACCGCGCTGACCATCTCCGCGCACTCGCGCAGGGAGCGCTCCACGCGCTGGCGCACCGGCGCGACGTTGCGCAGGTCGGACTCGAACACCAGCCGGAACGCCTCACCCTGGGTGGAGACGAAGTCGAAGAACGCCGCGAACGTCGCCTGTACCCGCAGCTTGTTCTCGTGGGTGGAGGCGAGGGCCTCGCGGCACCGGTTGACCATGTCGTCCACGTGCATGTCGAGCAGCGCGAGGTACAGCTCGAGCTTGCCGGGGAAGTGCTGGTAGAGCACCGGCTTGCTGACCCCGGCACGGTCGGCGATCTCGTCCATGGCGGCCGCGTGGTAGCCGTTCTCGACGAACACTTCCTGGGCGGCGCTGAGCAGCTGCCGGCGGCGGGCGAGTCGGGGCAGCCGGGTGCCCCGGGGCTTGGCGTCCGGGGTTGCTGTCACGCGGGTCTCCCATGGGTCTGTCAGTGTGCCGTGTTGGCACATCCTACGTGCGGGTCAGTCGGCCTCACCGGTAGTCGTCGTCATCGAGGTCCACGACGCGGTCCTGGTCGGCCGCGTCGGCGGGGTCGGCCTCCAGCGGAAGGTAGGGGCGCGGACCACCGGCGTCCTCGCGGGTGGGACGTTGCTGATCCAGGGCGTCGGCCTCCGGCGCCTCGATCGACATCTCGTCCTCCTCCTCGAAGGTCCGGTCGTCGTCGTCCGTGTCGATCTCCGACATGAGAAGTCCCCTTCCAGGTATGGACCGTCACCAGACTACGCCCGGGCGAACAGATCGCCGTGTTCCCCGACGCGGTCGAGTACATCGTTTGCGGTGAACACCAGATCATCGGGGTGTTCGCAGCCCTCGACCTCTTCCCAGAGCAGCGGCGTGGAGACGGTCGGGTGCTGCCGGGCCCGCAGCGAGTAGGGCGCCACGGTCGTCTTGGCCGGGTTGTTCTGGCTCCAGTCGATGAACACCTTGCCGGGGCGCGCCTTCTTCGCCATGACGCTCACCACGTGGTCCGGACGCTCCTTCTCCAGGAGCTGGGCGAGCCGCTTGGCGTACGCGGACGGCTCCTCGCGGCAGTCCCAGTCGGCGTACAGCTGCATGCCCTTGTTGCCGCTGGTCTTCGGCCGGGCGGTCAGCCCCTCGGCGCGCAGCACGTCGCGCAGCAGGAGCGCCACCTCGCAGCACTCGACGACGGTGGCCGGGGCTCCGGGGTCGAGGTCGAAGACCAGCGTGTCGGGCGGCAGCGCCTCGCCGTCGTCCGAGACCCGCCACTGCGGGACGTGCAGCTCCAGCGCGGCCAGGTTGGCGTAGTACACGAGCGTGGGCAGGTCGTCGACGACGGCGAAGTCGATGGTCTCGCGGTTCTTGGTGCTGCCGGGCACCGGGAGCCGGACCCTGCGCACCCAGTCCGGGGTGTGCTCGGGGGCGTTCTTCTCGAAGAAGAACGGGCCCTCTACGCCGTTGGGGTAGCGCTTGACGGTCAGCGGGCGGCCCCGCAGGTGGGGGAGGAGGGCGGGCGCGACGCGGCTGTAGTAGTCGATGACCTCGGCCTTGGCGAAGCCGTCCTCGGGATAGAGGACCTTGCCGAGGTTGCTGAGCACCAGCTCGCGCCCGTCGACGCGGACGGGGACCTTGCTCATGTAGGCCATCTCCCCGGCGAGATCAGGTCTAACCCAACCGGTCGTCCCGCGGCACGGGATTGGCGCGTGCGCCTGCCGGCACCGCCGCTGGCATTGGTTGCCCCGTGACGGGTATGTGCCCATTGGCCAGTTACCTGTTATCGCTTCATCGCTTGAGGAGTGACCATGCGCAGCATCTGGAAGGGTGCGATCTCCTTCGGGCTGGTCACGATCCCCGTCAAGCTCTTCTCCGCCACGGAGCAGAAGGACGTCACCTTCCACCAGGTCCACCGCGAGGACGGCGGCCGTATCCGCTACAAGCGGGTCTGCACGACCGACGGCGAGGAGGTCCCCTACTCCGACATCGCCAAGGGGTACGAGCTGGCCACCGGCGAGATCGTGGTGCTGACCGACGAGGACTTCGAGGACCTGCCGCTCAGCACGTCGCGCCGCATCGACGTGCTCCAGTTCACCCCCGCCGAGCAGATCGACCCCATCTACTTCGCCAAGTCGTACTACCTGGAGCCGGACGCGCAGGGCGCCAAGCCGTACGTGCTGCTCCGCGACGCGCTGGAGAGCTCGGGGCAGGTCGCGGTCGTCAAGGTGGCGCTGCGCCAGCGCGAGTCGCTGGCGACGCTGCGGGTGCGCGACGGGGTGTTCGTCCTGGAGACGATGTTCTGGCCGGACGAGATCCGCAAGGCGGACTTCGAGTTCCTGGAGGAGGACATCGAGGTACGGCCCCAGGAGCTCAAGATGGCCGAGTCCCTCATCACGACGATGGAGTCGGACTTCGACCCCACGGAGTACCGTGACGCCTACCGCGAGGCACTCCAGCAGGTGATCGAGGCCAAGGTGGAGGGCAAGGAGGTCGTCGCGCCGCAGGAGGCCGAGGAGGAGGGCGGCCCGGCCGTGGACCTCATGGCCGCGCTGCGGGCCAGCGTGGAGGCCGCCAAGCGGGAACGCGGCGGCGAGCCCGCCAAGGGCAGGAAGCCGGCGGCCAAGGCCGCGTCCGGGGCGGGCAAGGGCACGCGCAAGGGCGAGGAGAAGCCCGAGGAGAAGGCCGCGCCCAAGCGCAAGACCCGCAAGTCCGCCTGACCGCCGTCCCCGGCAGGACTCGGCCGGACTCGGCCGGACGCGCGGCGGCTCGTGCCGGTAGGTGCCGAGTCGTCAGGTCGCCACGACGTCGCCCGGGTCCGCCCCGGCCTGTTCGGCCCTTGCGAGAGCCCGCGCTCCGGGAGGTGCCGTCCGTGGACGACGCTCTTCGCCGAAGTGCGGGGCCCTCTGGTACGGACACGCGGTTGACGCGCCGGAACGCCGATCCTCATGGGGCGTTCCGGGGCCTCCTAGTTCGGGGCAGGGGTCACCGTGGTGACCGTGATCGTCGGGCGCGGGCGAAAGCGGTTGTCGTTGCGGTTGACCGCGACGGCGTCGGCGTCGGCGCGGTTGTCGTTGTCGTTCCTGTTGTCGTTGCGCAGCGTGATGCGCACCTTCACCCGGTTGCGGTGACCGTCGGCCTGGAAGCCGGGGGTCGTGGCGGAGGCGCTCGACATGGTGGTGGCGGCTACCACGACGGCGCCGCCGGTCAGCGCGACGGCGGTGACGACACCGGCGATCGCGTGCTTGTAGCTGGACACGGAAGTACTCCTTGAAGTGTGATGACTTATTTGCGCGTACAAGGTGAGTGCCTGCGCCGCGTCGGTGCGCCGTGGGAGGGCGGACCCTCCCGCGGCGACCTTGGCGTCACAGGCACTCAAGAGCCGAGCGGTTGCTCGCTACGGCGAGCTGATCCCGTGGGTCAGTCGTCGTCGCCACCGCCGCGGCGGTCGTCGTTGCGGTTGACCGCGACGGCGTCCGCGTCGGCGCGGTTGTCGTTGTCGTTGACGTTGTTGTTGTGGATGTGGATGCGGATCCGCACCTTCTGCCGGCCGTGACCGCCGCGGCCCCAGCCGCCCCAGCCGCCGCACCGGAAGCGGCAGCCGCAGCCCCAGCTGTGTCCACAGCCCGTGGAGGCGCCGGTCGTGCCGACGGAAGCGCTGGCGCTCGACGTGGTCGTGGCGGCGACCAGCGTGACGAAGCCGCCGGAAAGCGCCGAGGCGGCCGCGAGGCCGGCGATCGCTCGCTTGAACATGGAATTCCCCCGAAGAATGGTGAGTGAACGCGCCATCCGTGCGCTCTGCTCGCGCTACGGATAAGGCAGTGGGAGCGCTTCGGTGGTACGCCGAAGGCGCGGAAAGACGGGCTGGAGTTTTCTCCGTTCCAGCTACGGGTCGTGCGTCTCTTCTGCGCTGCGCTTTTCGGCGAGGGGGTCGCCGCCCGCCTCGAGCGAACGGCGACCCCGATGAGCACGGGCGCTCAGGAAAGGTGAACGCGGAGCGCGCCTCGGCCGGAAAGTGCCGCACGGATCACGTGCCCGGCCGGCCTGGCGCTCCGGTCGAGCGCTTCAGCCTTCGGCCGAGGCTCAGTCGTCGTCGCCACCGCCGCGGCGGTCGTCGTTGCGGTTGACCGCGACGGCGTCGGCGTCAGCGCGGTTGTCGTTGTCGTTGACGTTGTTGTTGTGGATGTGGATGTGGATCTTCACGCGGTTGTGGCCGCGACGGTGGCCGCCCCAGCCGCGGAAGCCGCAGCCCCAACGACGCCAGCAGCCCATGCTGAAGTCACCCGAGGTGCTGGTGACGGTGGTGGCGCCGGCGGACGACGCCGTGGTCAGCGCGCCGACGGAGACCACGCCACCGGTCGCGGCGGTGGCCAGCGCGAGGCTTGCGATTGCGCTCTTGAACGTGGGCATTGAGTTCCCCCCTAAAGGATCGGTTGCCCTGGTTCTTCGGCATTTTTCGTGGCTAACGGAATATGCCGTGGATGTTGGCCAAAAGCCTCATCCGTGGCTTTTCATTTCCGGCGTCCGGGCGCGGCAAACGGGACTCTGGCCGTTTTGCTATACCCTAGCGGTCCCATTGCTGTTATTAAGTGTTTATGAAATGAATTGCCATGATATGTCCGTTTTGTACCGGACATTCGGGGCGGCGAGCGCAGCCATAAAGGCGCTAATTCCGAAAAATGCTCTTAAATCCCGTTATGACCCGGAATGGCATGATGTCTGGGTGGGTCGCTATCGTGGAGCGGCGAACGAGGAGGGCGTATGACACGAGAGCCGATCCCGCACTGGCCAGGACGCATGGTGGGCTCGGTGCACGTCAGATCCACCCCCGAAGGTGCCCCCGAGCAGGCCGTGTTCGTCCACGGGCTGGCCGGGTCCGCCACCAACTGGACCGACCTGATGGACGAGCTCAAGGACGACGTCACCGGCCACGCCGTCGACCTGCCGGGAGCCGGCCACTCGCCCGCGCCCGAGGACGGCGACTACAGCGTCGCCGGGCACGCCCGGGCCGTCATCGGCCTGCTGGAGCACACGGGGCCGGCCCACCTGTTCGGCAACTCGCTCGGGGGGGCGGTGTCCGTCCGCGTCGCCGCCGACCGCCCCGACCTGGTGCGCTCGCTCACGCTCGTCTCGCCGGCGCTGCCCGACCTGCTGCCCCGGTACGGGCCGGTGCGCGTGGCCGCCGCCGCGACCCCGCGGATCGGCGAGTGGTTCATCGACAAGCTCCGGCTCCTCCCGGCGGAGCAGCGCATCAACGCCTCGTTCGCGATGGTGTGGGCCGACGTCACCGCCGTCCATCCCGTACGGCTGCGCGACGCCGTCGAGGAGCTGCGCTGGCGCGACGGCCTGCCGTACGCCGTGGCCGCCATGATCGGCTCGGCCCGCGGCATCGTCGCCGAGTACTTCCGGCGCGGCGAGGACACCCTGTGGCGGTGCGCCGCCCGCGTCCAGGCGCCCACGCTCATCGTCCACGGCCGGCACGACCGGCTCGTCCGCCCGGCCATGGCCGCGAAGGCGGCCCGTACGTTCCCGCAGGTCAGGCTGGTGCTGCTGCCGCGCGCCGGGCACGTGGCGATGATGGAGATGCCCTCGGTGGTCGCCGCCGAGGCCCGCCGTCTGATCGGTGAGACGCGATTGGGGAATGCCCCGGTCACCGGCTAGGTTCCAACCTGAGGAACGTGAGATGGGTCCCCCTGGAACGGGAGCGTAGAAAGTGTCGTTGCCACCTCTGGTCGAGCCGGCCGCCGAGCTGACCGTTGACGAAGTGCGCCGCTACTCACGCCACCTGATCATTCCCGACGTGGGGATGGCCGGGCAGAAGCGGCTGAAGAACGCCAAGGTGCTCTGTGTGGGCGCGGGCGGCCTCGGGTCGCCGGCGCTGATGTACCTCGCGGCCGCGGGCGTCGGCACGCTCGGCGTCATCGACTTCGACATCGTCGACGAGTCCAACCTGCAGCGCCAGATCATCCACGGCCAGTCCGACGTGGGCCGGCCGAAGGCCGAGAGCGCCGCGGCGACGGTCCGCGAGATCAACCCTCTGGTCGACGTCGTCGTCCACAACACCGCGCTGACCACCGACAACGTGATGGAGATCTTCTCCGGCTACGACCTCATCGTCGACGGCACCGACAACTTCGCGACCCGCTACATGGTCAACGACGCGGCGGTCCTGCTCGGCAAGCCGTACGTCTGGGGCTCCATCTACCGCTTCGACGGCCAGGCGAGCGTGTTCTGGGCCGAGCACGGCCCCTGCTACCGCTGCCTCTACCCGGAGCCCCCGCCTCCCGGCATGGTGCCGTCGTGCGCCGAGGGCGGCGTGCTCGGCGTGCTGTGCGCGTCCATCGGCTCCGTCCAGGTCAATGAGGCCATCAAGCTGATCACCGGCATCGGCGACCCGCTGGTGGGCCGGCTGATGATCTACGACGCCCTGGAGATGAAGTACCGCGACGTCAAGGTCCGCAAGGACCCCGAGTGCGTGCTGTGCGGCAAGAACCCCACCGTCACCGCGCTGCTCGACGACTACGAGGCGTTCTGCGGCGCGATCTCCGACGAGGCCGCCGAGGCCGCCACCGGCTCCACGATCACCGCTCTGGAGCTCAAGGCCATGCAGGACAACGGCGAGGACATCTTCCTCGTCGACGTCCGCGAGCCGAACGAGTACGAGATCGTCTCCATCCCCGGCGCCACGCTCATCCCGAAGGGCGAGTTCCTCAACGGCTCGGCGCTGGAGCGGCTGCCGCAGGACAAGCGCATCGTGCTCCACTGCAAGTCGGGGGCGCGTTCGGCCGAGGCGCTGGCGATCGTCAAGAACGCCGGCTTCTCCGACGCCGTCCACGTCGGTGGTGGCGTGCTGAGCTGGGTCAAGAGCGTCGACCCCAGCCTGCCGTCCTACTGACCGACGCCCACCTCACCGGACCGGCCGTCCCCTCGGGGCGGCCGGTCCGCTCGCATGCGGGCACCTGGACGGCCGTAGAGGGGCCGCTTCGATGGGGGATCTTGTGCGGGGTGTTCCGGTGATAGACCGGTTTCGCCTGCCGGTCCGGTTTCCGGGGATGACACCGGGTCGCCCGCATTAAGGTCGAAGTCGTGGACATCGCCCGCCCCTGCTGGCCGGCCCTCGTGGCGGCCTCCGCGTTGACGCTCGTCTGCGCGGTGACCGCCGGGGTGGCGGCCGGGGCGGCGGGCACCGAACTGACCCGCGGGCCGAACACCGCCGAGCTGCGCGCCGCCGTCCAGCGGGAGACAGCCGAGCGCTGGCGCACCTGGGCGGCGGGTCGCGTCTTCCCCGCCCGCCTGCCGTACTCCGCCGAGCAGGGCGGCACCGAGCAGGCCAGCCGGATCGGCATCTCCCCGCGGACGAGCTGTGCCGGGGTCGTGGACTCCGCCGCGGACGGCGCGCTGCGCGAGGCGGACTGCCGCGCGGTGCTGCGCGCCACCTACATCGACGCGCTGCGCGGCGTGCTGGTCACGGTGGGCGTCGCGGCGTTCCCCGACGAGCGCGCCGCCGCCCGCGCCACGGCGGCCTTCCCCCAGGCGGGCGAGCCGGTGCCGGGCCTGCGGCCGCTGGCCTTCCGCGGCACGGTCGCCGACCGGTTCACCCCGTCCGTACGGCAGGCCGGTTCCGTACGGCAGGCCGGCCCGTACGTCGTGCTGACCACGGCGGGACAGGCCGACGGGCGGCCCGCGAGCACGGCGGGGGAGCAGCGGCCGGCCGTCTTCGCGTTCGCCGGCGAGCTGGCCGCGCACGTCCTGCACCGCCTGACCACGCCCCGCCTGCCCGACTGCGCCGCGCCGGAGTGGCAGTGCTGAAACGCCCCCGGCTGACCCGTCTTCCGCCGGCCCGGCCCTCGCTGGGCCGCTCCTCGACGGCCCGCCCGTCGATGGCACGGGTGGCCGGGGTGGCGGCGGCCGGAGCGGTGCTCCTCGGCGGGTCACCCGCGCTGGCCGGCCCCGCGCTGGCCGACGACGTGCGCGGCGGCCAGCAGCCGGTCCTCGACACCCTCGAACTGCCCAGGGCGTGGCGGGCCACCAGGGGCGGCGGCGTCACCGTGGCCGTGCTCGACTCGGGCGTGGACCCGCTCCACCGCGACCTGGCCGGCTCGGTGACCGTGGGCAAGGACTTCACCAAGGGCGCGAACCCCCCGGGCGTGCGCCCCCTCCGGCTGCACGGCACGTACATGGCCTCGCTGATCGCCGGTCACGGGCACGGCCCGGGCGGCTCGCGCGGCGTCATAGGCGTCGCGCCCGAGGCGGAGATCCTGTCGGTGCGGGTGATCCTGGAGGACGAGGAGCGGGGGTTCCGGGTGTTCAACACCGACCCGCGCTTCGAGGACGTGATGGCGCGGGGCATCCGCTACGCCGTGGACCGCGGCGCGGACGTGATCAACCTGTCGCTGTCCAAGGAGCTGCCGAGCAGGGAGGAGCGCGCCGCGATCCGGTACGCCATCGCCAAGGGCGTCGTGCTGGTGGCCGCCGCGGGCAACGACGGCGCGCGCCGCCCCGGCCGCGCGGCGCCGTACTCCTATCCGGCGGCGTTCCCCGGCGTGGTCGCGGTGGGGGCGACGGACAGGCGGCTGCGGCGGGCGACGTTCTCGAACGGCAACTCGTCGGTGGTGGTGGCCGCGCCGGGCGTGGACATCATGGGCGCGGGCCCCGGCGACCAGTACTGGGTGGGCCGGGGCACCTCGCAGGCGACCGCGCTCGTCTCCGGGGTGGCCGCCCTCATCAAAGCGAGACATCCGCGGATGTCGCCGCCGCTGGTCGCCCGGGCGCTCGCCGTGAGCGCCACCGACCGCCCTCCGGGCGGCTACGACACGGGCACCGGGTTCGGCGTCGTGAACGCCCGCCGCGCGCTGGCCGAGGCGGGCCGGCTGGCCCGCCACACCGAGACCGCGACCGGCGGCCAGGCCCAGGACCCCGCCTCTCCCGTCGGGGGAGGGGCGGCGGCCCCCATCCATGTGGTCGCCCGCGACCGGGGCAGAGCCCAGGTCTACGGCGTCCTGGCCGCCGCGGCGGCGGGTGGAGCACTGGCCTCCGTAGCCACCATGTACCTCCTGGTCAGGCGCGTGCGCCGCGCACAGAATCCCCAGGACGCATGATCCGCGTGCCAAGGGGGACGAAATACACACGGAGCGATCCTGGGAACGAGGCGGTGGTGAAGGCACGTAGGACGACTTCGGGGCTGCCCCGCGCCGGAGGGGCGCCAGGACGGTCCAACCCCCTCGGCGCCCGATCCGGCCGCCGTTCGCGTGTGCGCGGCTGGCCGGCGGCCGGCACCCGTGTCACCGCGGCCGCCCGCGAGCGGGCCGAGCGGGAGGCGTTGCGGCGTGGCGTTCGCTACCGCCGCTGGTTCGTCGTGCTCGTGGGCGCCGTCATGGCCATGTCGGCCGTCGTCGTGCTGCTCGGCACCGTCGGGCTGCTCGCCGAGACCCGCTCCCGCCCCCTGACCCCCGCCGAGCAGAGCCGCTACAAGCAGGAGGAGATCGCCCGCCGCTGGCAGGCGTGGCCGGCGACCGGGGTGTTCCCCGAGGAGGTCAAGTACCAGGGGCTCGACAGCGCCCAGCAGTACGCCCGGCGCGTCGGCATCGCCCCCGAGACCGCGTGCCGCGACGGCGTGGACGCCTCGGTGGCCGCGATCCTCGACGACCACGGCTGCGTGAGCATGCTGCGGGCCACCTACGTGGACCAGACGGCCATGTTCGTGTTCACGGTCGGCGTGGCCGTGCTGAAGGACGAGGAGTCCCGGGTGTCGGCGGCCGAGCAGCTCACCCAGGACGACCGGGTGGGCGTCCTGCCCGTGGCGTTCCCCGGCACGGTGACCGAGCGGTTCGGCACCGAGCAGCGCCAGCGCGCCGCCTGGGTGGGCGCCGGCCCGTACATCGTGTTCTCCACCGCGGGCTACGCGGACGGGCGCACACGCGCGGCCGTGCCGCCGGAGGAGATCCTGCACAGCGAGCTGTGGCCGGCCGCCCGGTCCATCGGCAACCAGATCGCCTACTTCCTCGCCGACCCGCCCAAGGTCCCGCCCTGCACCCAGGGGAACGTGTGCTGACCGCCGCGGTCCGCGTGCTCGCCGCCGCGGCGCTCTCGCTCACGGGCGTCCTGCAGTCCCCCGCGAGCGTCCCCGTACGGGACCAGCAGCAGTGGGTGCTGGACGCGCTCAACGCCGAGCAGGCGTGGACCGTCACCAAGGGACGGGGCGTCACCGTCGCGGTCATCGACAGCGGCGTGGACCCCGGCCTCAAGGAGCTGCGCGGCAAGGTGACCGCCGGACCCGACATGAGCCTGTCGTCCGTGCAACGCGAGGCCCGGCCCGGCGAGCACGGCACCGCGATGGCCGCGCTCATCGCGGGCACGGGCGCCAAGGACGGCCTGATCGGGATCGCGCCCGACGCGCGGATCCTGTCCGTGCCGCTGGCCGTGGACGAGGAGCCCGGCGCCGGCTCCATCGAGCCGCAGCCGGCCCCCCGGCCCGGCGAGGAGTCGGGCCTGGAGAGCCCGCTGGCCAGGGGCCTGCGCTACGCCGCCAACCACGGCGCCCAGGTCGTCAGCATGTCGGTCGGCGGCTACGGCCCGCTCAAGTCCGAGCGCGAGGCCGTCTCGTACGCGCTGAGCAAGGGCGTGGTCCTGGTCGCCGCCGTGGGCAACGACGGGCAGACCCGCTACGCGCAGACGAACGGCACCTCCTTCTGGAACTTCCCCGCGGGCTACCCGGGCGTCATCGGCGTGGCCGCCGTGGACAAGCAGGGCAGGCGGGCCGCGTTCAGCAGCGACAACCTGTCCGTCCTCGTCGCGGCGCCCGGCGTCGGCGTGCCCGTGGCCAGGCGCGGGGGCGGCTACCAGCCGTCCGAGGGCACCAGCCCGGCCGCCGCGCTCGTCGCGGGCGTCGCCGCGCTGATCAAGGCCCGTCATCCGGCGCTGCCGCCCGAGCAGGTGGCGCAGGCGCTGTCGTCCAGCGCCCGGGGCCGACCCGCGGCCGGGTACGACGACAAGATCGGCTTCGGGGTGGTCGACGCGGGCGCCGCGCTCAACGCCGCCGACCGGCTGGCCGCGGCCAGGCCCGGGCCGGACGTGCCCGACGACCTCCACTTCGGGGAGGGTGTGGACTCCCCGGTGCCGGCGCGGCCCGGGCCCGAGCCGTGGCGGCTCTGGCTGTTCGGCGGGGCCGCGCTCGTGGCTCTGGTCACGTTCAGCGGGGCCATCATGGCGCTCAATCAGCGTAGAAGGTAAAAGATCCGCTATGGTCCCGCGTCATGGGATACGAGCTGCGCGTGGTCCGGGAGGCGCCGATCGCCTACGCCGACCTCGCGAAGGCGATCGCGCCGGCCGGATTCGAGCTGAGCGGGTCGCAGGAGATCGTCGCCAGGTACGGCGGCGGCATGCACACCGTGGCACGCTGGACCGGCCAGGTGGTCGGCGAGCCCGGCTCCGACTGGCAGGTGGCACAGCTCGTCCGGCTGGCCGCCCTGCTCGGCGCCCGGCTGGTCGGCGAGGACGGTGAGAGCTACACGGTGCGCGGCGGCGTGGTCCAGGTGACGGCCGGCGGCACGACGACCGACCTGGGCAAGTTCGACGAGATCATCGACGCCGGCCCCGCCGCGTGGGGCCCCTGACCCTGGAGGGCCGGCAGTGAACCCGTACGCCGAGCGCGTCCTGCAGGTGGTGGAGCGCATCCCGCCGGGCCGTGTCATGTCGTACGGCGACGTCGCCGAGTACCTCGGCGAGGGCGGCCCGCGCCAGGTCGGCGCCGTGATGTCCACGTGGGGCGGCGGCGTGCCGTGGTGGCGCGTCGTCCACGCCGACGGCACCGCCGCCTCGCCCGGCCACCTCCAGGAGTGCCTGGCGAACTGGCGCGCCGAGGGCACCCCCACGCGCGGCGAGAGGGCCGACATGCGCGCCGCCCGCTGGGACGGACGTTCAGTGGATTCTCAGTAAAACGTTTGAGCTGGGGAATTCGCCGCGACGGTGCATGCGCGGTATGAGACTCCCCTTAGCATGGGCAAAACAGGTGATGGCGGTCCGAAAGGCGGTGCCCCCCGATGGCCACCGGCGTCCCAGCCCAGAGCCCGGGCGGCGATCCGGCCGCTGACCGTCTGAAGGTCGTCCAAGATCTCTGTGATCGCGGCGAACCCCTGGACGCGATCATGCGGGCGGTCGGTCCTGGAGGACAGGATGCGGCATTCGACGCGGAAGTGCTCAGCGGCCCGCTGGGCGCGCGGATGGACGTCGCGGTCAAACGCGGCCCCGCGCGCCGGCGCGAGCTCGTCGCCCTGCTGCGCCCCTACCTCGCCAACGTCGACGAACGGGTCAAGCGCGACCTGCCCGTCGCCCGCCGGCTCATCTGCCACCTCATCGAGCACCGTCCCGACGCGGAGCTCATCGACGGCGAGACGCTGACGAAGGCGGTCGCCGCCGCGGCCGAGCCGTCGAAGCGCATCCGCAAGGGCCTGAGCTGGTACGCCGACCTGCCCTTCCAGGACGAGCTGCCGGCCGACCTGTACCGGCTGCGGCGCTCCGACCTGGTGCCCGTCACGCACATCGACGACATCCAGTGGGTGGACGGCAAGCTGCGGATCACCGGCTTCGCCTACCTCGCGGGGCTGTCGGTGCGCAGCCGCCGCGCCAACTGGGCGACCGTCGTGCTGCGCGGCCCCCGCTGGCTGCCGCCGGTGCGTCTGCGCACCAAGCGGACGTTCGAGCCGGAGGCCACCCACGGCGCCCGCGAGCCGGGCTGCAACTACGACTGGTCCGGCTTCTCGGCCGAGCTGAGCCCCTGGGCGCTGCGCTGGCGCGGCGCGGTCCGCGGCACCGTCCACGCCGTCCGCCGCCGGATGCGCCACCGGCCGGCCGTGGCCGACGCCACGACATGGCGGGCCGAGATCGTGTTCTGGAGCCGCGGCGCCCGGGCCACCGGCCTGCTGCGCGGCTCCTCGGTGGGCCGTCCTGAGCGTCCCGCCGGGCTCAAGCTGCGTCCCGGCTGGTGGGTCCGGCCCGTCTGGACGTCCGACCGGGCCCTCCAGGTGGTGCTCCAGCCCAACCGGGCCGAGCTGACCGGCGTCACCGTCGAGGGCGACCGCCTGGAGCTGAGGATCTTCCTGCCCGGCCGTACCGTGACCAAGGGGCACGCCCGGCTGGGCGGTCACCGCATGGCGGCCGACTTCACGCCCAAGCAGGGCGGCACCGAGGTCGTGGTCGTCCAGGCCGTCTCCGCGCTCCTGCAGGAGAAGGACGGGCGGCGGCTCTGGGTCGAGCCGAAGGGCGACCCGGCGGCCTCGGTCATGCTGGGCGACTCGGTCGCGACCCGGGCCACCGTCGGCGACCGCGAGATCACCGTGCTCGGCGACCGGCGCGACCGCGTCATCGTCTCGGCCCACCGCATCCGTCCGGTGATCTCCTCGGCGGTGTGGGAGGGCTCCGCGCTGGTCCTGCGCGGGCGCTACCCCGACGCCCCCGGCCACCGCGTCCTCACGCTGCGCCACCGTTCCGGCCTCTGCTACGGCATCCCGATGGAGCGCGACGGCGAGGAGTTCACCGCACGGATCACGCCTTCGGCCCTGGACCGCTTCGGCGAGAGCGTGCCGCTGTCGTCCGGCACCTGGAACATGTCGACCCGCCACCCGTCGGGGGAGATCGTCCCGCTGCGCATGGACCACGCCGCCCTGCCGGGGCTGGACGAGGAGCCGCGCGAGCTGGGCGGGCACGCGTTCCGGATGATCTCCACCCGCTTCGACGTGCCGGTGATCACCGTCGAGGAGGTGCGGCCCGCCGACGAGAAGGGCGTGGCCGGCACCCACGTGCTGCGGCGGGTCTTCTATCCGGCCCAGCGCACCGAGCCGCTCAACGACGCGACCGTGTACGTGGTCAACGACGGCCGCCTCTACGCCGACAGCGTCCGGGCCGTGTACGAGGAGCGGCTGCGGCGCGGCGACGACCGCGAGCACATCTGGATCGTCAAGGACGGCGCGTTCACGCCGCCGGCCGGCGCCACGGCCGTACGCGCGGGCAGCCGCGAGCACCACGCCGCGCTGGCCCGGTCCCGCTACATCGTGACCAACTCCTTCCTGCCCGTCTGGTTCCGCGCCCGCGAGGACCAGGTGGTGCTGCAGACCTGGAACGGCACCCCGGCCAAGCACATCGGCAACGACCAGCCGCACATGAACCGCGACCCGCGCCCGCCGATCTGGCACCGGCAGGCGGCCGAGGTGCGCGGCTGGGACGTGCTGCTGTCGCAGTCGCCGGCGGCCACGACGCTGCTGCGCAAGGCGTTCGGCTACCAGGGCGAGATCCTGGAGAGCGGGCTGCCGCGCAACGACGTGCTCACCTCACCCGACCGCGAGCGGCTGGCCGCCGAGGTGCGGGCGCGGCTCGGGCTGGCCGAGGGCAAGCGGGTGGTGCTGTACGCGCCGACGTACCGCGACTACGACCGCAAGAACGCCATGGTCAAGCTCGACCTGGCCAAGGCGCGGGAGGAGCTGGGCGCCGACCACGAGCTGCTGGTCCGGGCCCACCCGATGCAGGCCATGCCCGCCGTCCCCGACATCGCCCACGACGTCACGACTTATCCCGATATGGCGGATTTGTTGCTGGTGGCTGACGTGCTGGTCACGGACTACTCATCGGTCATGTTCGACTTCGCGGCCACGGGCCGCCCGATGGTCTTCTACGCGTACGACCTGGCGAAGTACTCCTCCAAGCGGGGCCTGTACGTGGACCTGCCCGAGATCGCCCCCGGCCCGGTGCTGTCCACCTCGGCCGAGGTCGTCGAGGCGCTCCGCTCGATCGACCAGGTGGCTGCCGCCCACCGCGACCGCTACGACGCCTTCCGGGCCACCTACGCCCCGAAGGACGACGGCAAGGCCACGGCCCGCGTGGTCGACCACCTCTTCTCGTAGGCGAGCGGTCGAAGGGCCCCGGCGTACTCGAACGCCGGGGCCCTTTCGCGTGGGCCCGCAGGCCGAAGACCTTCGCGTGCGGCGCTTCGCGCCTTGAACTCAGCCGCTCTTCCAGCCGGGCCAAGTCCCGGCCCCTGGAGGCATCACACAGAGAGGGAACCCCGGAAGCGTGGCGGGCGAAGCCGGTGAAGAAGTGGTGACGGATCAGCTCGCTCCCAGGCGGGGTAGCTGGGACATGAAGCTCATGGCCCGGCGAAGGAGCGGGACGGTCACGGACCCGCCGGCCACCAGGGCGATCTGCAGGGTCTCGAGCACCTCGTCACGGCCGACCCCCTCCTCGTCACACCGTTCCAGGTGGTAGTAGACGCACTCCTCGCAGTCCTTCATCACGGACACGACGAGGCCGAGCAGCTCCTTGGTGGTGACGGGCAGGGCGCCCGCCTGGTAGGCGGCGGCGTCCAGGGCGAAGAACGACTCGAACAGCTCACCACTGCCGCGCAGCCGCTCGTTCCCCTCCGCGCGGGCGAGGCGGAAGGCCGCTGGCGAAGGGGTGGCCGCGTGGTCATGGTGAAGATGCGTGGACTCAGACATGCGGCCACTCTGAGGGAGTGAGCCGCTCGAAGGCCAACAAAGATTCCTGACCGCCGCATCAGGAGCGCTTATCGAGCTTCGACGGAGGCGCCGGCCGGTCAGGCCCCGGCTCGCTCGCCGGCGGGCGGGAAGATCTCGGTCTCCGGCCGCTGCATGTACTCCATGGCCGCCGTGAACACCGGGTCGCTCCAGCGCCGCTCCAGTTCCTCCGGCGTCACGTCCTCGATGCGCGTCTGGATCCACCACACGTTGCCGAACGGGTCGCGTACCCGTCCCACCAGGTCGCCGAAGGCCAGGTGCGTGACCTCCGAGATCGACGTGCCCCCGGCGGCGACGGCCTGGCGGTGGACGGCGCGGGCGTCCTCCACGTACAGCCGTAGGAAAGCGGGCGTCGCGGGCCAGCTCGGCTCCGCGTCGAACAGCATCACGATCGCGTCCCCGATGCGGACCTCCGCGTGCCCGATGCGGCCGTGGTCGTCGACGACGACCCGGCCCAGCTCCTCGGCCCCGAACGCCTCCCGCAGGTAGTCGATGACCCCGGCGGTGTCGCGGGAGATGATCCACGGCGTGACGGTGGTGTAGCCGGTGGGGATGGGCTTGACGGCCATGTTCCTGCCTCCTGTGTCTTCCGGAACGTCCGGTCGTCGACGACATTAGGGCGGGTGTAGGACGCTTTCTGTCCTACACGGTCGGGAATCTGCGGGCGTTCGTACGGCCATCGGCCGTTCGGGCGTTCCTGCGGTCGCCGACGGCACGGGCGTTCGTACGGTCGGCGGTGGCGCGGCCGGTCGTACGGTCGCCGGTGGCGCGGCCGGTCGTACCGTCACCGGTGGCGCGGAGGGCGCGGGCGCCCACGTCGCGCAGGTGCTCCAGCAGCTCCGGCGGCTCGTGCACCTCGAACTCGCAGCCGAGCGTGAGCAGCCGGAAGGCCAGCCACTCCAGGGTGTCGCTGCGGCCGTCCAGCCGGCAGGTGCGCTCGTCGACGGGCACCAGGTCATCCGCGCCGTCACCGAGGCGGACGCGCACCTGGTCCGCCGGCGCGTGCACGGTGACGACCGCGCGGTAGGTGGGGGCCAGGCTGTGGAGCCGGGCGGTGACGAAGGAGGCGACGTCCTCGGCCGGCAGCGGCCTCGGCGCGAACCTCGCCCCCGTCGCCCGAGGCCGCCGGACGCGGTCCACGCGGAAGACACGCCAGTCCTTCCTGTCGCAGTCGTACGCCGCGAGGTACCAGCGGCGGCCCGAGGTCACCAGGCCGTACGGCTCCACGTGCCGCCCCGCCCCGGTCCCGGTCTCAGGCCCGGAATCGGTCGCGGTCCTGGCGCCCGGCGTGCCCGGGACGTACCCGAAACGGAGCCGCTCGCCGGACGCGACGGCCGCGGCGAGCGCCGTCAGGACCTCGGGGTCGATGCTCGGCCCCGCCGCGGGAGACGGCGCGGCCGTGGCGGTGCTCAGGGCGCTCACCCGGGCCCGCAGCCTGGACGGCAGCACCTGCCGTAGCTTGGCCATGGCACGTACCGACGCCTCGTCGATGCCGTCCACGGCGTGCCGCGTCACGGTGCGCAGGCCGACGGCGATGGCCACGGCCTCCTCGTCGTCGAGCAGCAGCGGCGGCATGGCCGTGCCCGCCACCAGCCGGTAGCCGCCCGCGCCGCCCATGCCGGCCTCCACCGGGTACCCCAGGTCGCGCAGCCGTTCGACGTCACGGCGGATCGTCCGGGTGGTGACGCCGAGCCGCTCCGCCAGCTCACTGCCGGGCCGCTCGCGCGAGCTCTGCAGCAAGGACAGGAGCGTGAGCAGGCGGGCGGAGGTGGTGGACATGTCCCTCAGGATGCCGCGAAACGCGTACGACTCTCACATTCGCGGCACTAGGATCTTGCCTGTCGGACCGCCAGGAAGGCACGAAGGGAACGCCGTGGCCGAGACGCCGAACCAGTGGACCAGCGCCATCGACACGACGCGCCCCAGCATCGCCCGCGCCTATGACGTGGTGCTCAACGGCAAGGACAACTTCGAGGTCGACCGCGCGTTCGTCGCGGAGATCGTGAAGGTGGTCCCCGAGATCTACGACGTGGCCACGTACAACCGGCAGATCTTGGGCCGAGGCGTGCGGTACCTCGTGGAGCAGGGCGTCACGCAGTTCATCGACCTCGGGTCGGGGCTGCCGACCGTCGAGAACACCCACCACGTCGCCCAGCGCGCGAACCCCGAGTCGCGCGTCGTCTACGTCGACAACGATCCCATGGTGCTGGCCCACGGCAGGGCGCTGCTCGCGGAGAACGACCGGACCGCGGTCGTCACCTCCGACCTGCGCGACCCCAAGGCCATCCTCGCCGACAAGGACGTCACGCGGCTCATCGACTTCGACCGGCCGGTCGGGCTGATGCTGGTCGGCATCCTGCACCACCTGCACGACGACGAGGACCCCCGGGGCATCGTCGAGGCGTACATGGACGCGATCCCGTCCGGCAGCTACCTGTTCATCACCCACTTCTGCGCCTCCAGCGACGACTCCCGGGAGGCGGAGAAGAAGTTCCTCGCCCTGCTCGGCACCGGCCGTTTCCGCACCGAGGCGGAGATCACCGGCTTCTTCGACGGGTTCGAACTGCTGGAGCCGGGGGTCGTCCCGCTGCCGCTGTGGCGCCCGGACGGTCCTGTGCCGTCGGAGCTGACGGTCGGCCAGCGCCTCATGTACGGCGGCATCGCCCGCAAGCGCTGACCCGGCCCCTGGGCGCTGGCCGAGGGCGTCGAACTCCAGCGCCGTGCTTGTACAGCCTCGTGGTGGGGTCGAGCCGGTAGCGCCCGATGTCGGTGCCGACGGTCAGCGCTTTGGTCTCCGGAGGAAGGAGATCGTAGTCCTCTGATGTGACGGGTTCGGGCTGAGGTCGGAGCCCGAGAAGCCAGTGATCGCCTGGTGTGGGGTCATGAGGGCCTCCAGGGATGACTGCAGCCGGAGCGCCAGAGTAGTCGGCCCATGACCTTCTGTGACCGGCACGGTGAGATGCATGGGGTGGTAGGGAAAGCGTCAAAACGGCCGTATCGGGCATGAACCACTCGGGGCTGGGATAAGGACACGGAGAGGATTCCTCAGTACAGAGGGGAAGTCATGACCGTGGCCCAGACCCGCTCGACCGCCACCGCCGGGACGGAGGCCGGCTCCGCCAGGCGGTTCACGCTGGACCTGCCGATGATGACCATCGAGGTCCGCCCTCCACAGGTGCGCATGCCGCGGATTCCCCTGCCGCACGTTCCCCTCCCGAAGATCAGCCGCCAGGAGGTGGGGCACGCCGCCGACGTCGCGCGGGCGATGCTGCCGCCGCCCGAGCGCGTCGCCTACTACGGGGCCCTGGGGGCGCTCGCGGTCATGGGCGTCATCGAGTGGCCCGTCGCCGCGGCCATCGGCGCCGGAGCGATCATCGCGCAACGGGCCCGTTCGGGGCGGACCTCCATGGGGAACGGCGGGCAGAGGGCGACCGTGACGGCGCGCACGGCCACGGCGGCCCGCGGCGGTGGCGCGGGCGGCGGGGCGTCCGGCGCCCGCAGGAGCGCGGCGATGAAGGCCGAGGAGGCGCCCAAGAGCGGATCGTCCCGGAGGGGAGCGTCCCAGAGCGCGTCCACCACACGGGCGTCGTCGACGCGGGCGTCCTCGATCAAGGCGTCGTCCGGTGGGGCGTCCTCCACACGGGCCGCCTCCACCAGGGCGTCCTCCCCGCGGGCGCGGTCGAAACCCGCGTCCGCCGGCACGTAGCCACCCGGATGAGCACGTAGCCGCGCGCATGAGACCCACGGCCGCTCGCGTCGCGCGAGCGGCCGCCCGCGATCCTCGGCCCGTCGGCGGATCTCCTCGGCCACTCCCGGCGACCTCGTCGGCCGGTCCGTCCGAGTGGGAGACATCGTCCAAGCCGGAGACACGATCCTCCTGCCAGCCGGAGGCGCCATCCGGACCCGAGACACCGATGCGAGCCGGAGGCGCCGGCCGGGCCCGACACACCGATGCGACCCGGAGGGCCCGGCCGCGCACCGACTGATCCGAAGCCCGACAAGCCCGCCTGTCCACCTCCCCCGCAGGACACACCCGTTCGATGGGAGAGGGAGACCACATGCGGTTGCCCGGCGTACACGCCGCTGCCGGCGTCCTGCTCGGCATGCTTCCCGAGCCGGTGCGCGGTCTCCTCCCACGCCCTCGGGTGGTCCGCGCGTGCCCGGGCGGCGTGCGTGTCGAGCTGCGCGTGGTGGGCGGGCCGGGAACCGGCCGGCTGGCGCGCCTCCTGGAGGACCGCCTGCTCGCCGCCGGCGTCGAACGCGCCGAGGTCAACGGCGCGCTCTGGTCCGTGTACGTCGCCTGCGACCCCGCCACGACGGACGTGGACAAGCTCGTGGCGATCATCGAGGAGCTGGACGTCCAGGAGCCGGGCGAGGACGACGCCGGCTCTGCGGAGGGAACGGCGGGTTCCGTGGCAGGGGCCGGCTTCGAGGAGGAGAAGGAGGCGGCAGGCGGCCGGGAGGGGCGGCGGCCCGGCAACGCCCGTGTCCAGGAGGTCCTGGAGGTTCTGGACGACATCCGCTCGATCGAGGCCGCCGTCGGCGACGACGAGGACGAACGCGAGCAGGGCGACGGACGCGAGGACGAGAACGGAGCCGGCTACGGGGACGGGGAGGAGGACGGGCGCACCGGCGCTCCTCGTGCGCTCGACGGCGTGGAGCAGCAGGCGCGCGCCGCCGTGAGCCTCGGCCTGCACCTCCTCGGCGCGGGCGCGGCGCTGGCCGGACAGGCCGCCCGCCTGCCAAGGCTGCCCCCGCTCGCGCCGGCCCTGCTCTCCCTGGTGGAGCACACCCCGCGGGTCCGCCGGGAGCTGGAGGACCGTGTCGGCAAGCCGGTGGTGGACGCGGTGCTGGCATCCGGGCGGATCCTCACGCACGCGCTCGCGCTGCGGCCCGTGTCGCTGCTCGTCGACTCCGTCGCCGCCGCGGGCCGGTACGTGGACTCCCGCGCCGGGCGCGCCGCATGGGAGCGGCGCGAGGAGGAGTTCGCCGCGGGGGACGGCGCATACCGCCACATCCGTACGGCCGTGCCGCGTCGCGTGGCGCCGTTGCCGCGCGGGCCCATCGAGAAGTACGCGGACGTGGCCGGCGCGCTGGCCCTGGCCGGACAGGGGGTGACCACGTTCCTCAGCCGCGACCACCAGCGAGGGCTGACCGTGCTGGTCGCCGGGGTGCCGAAGGCGGCGCGCGTGGGCAGGGACGCGTTCACCAGCGCGCTGATACGGGCCCTGGGGCGTCAGGACACCATCGTGCTCGACCGCGACGCGCTGCACCGCATGGACCGCGTGGACACGGTGATCCTGGACGCCGGTCTCCTCACCACGGGCGCGTGGGCCGTGCACGGCGTCGCACCCCTCGGCGCCGGGGTCGACCTGGACGAGCTGCACACTCGCCTGTACACGCTCATCGATCTCACGGACCGCTCCGCTCCGAAGGCCCGCCGTGAGCGCGATGGCTGGAGCGCCGCCCCTTACGAGCGGTCCGCCCGTGCGGACTCGACCGGCCGTGAGGAGTCGACTGGGCGTGCGGACTCGATTGGGCGTGAGGAGTCGCCTGGCCGTGACGAGACGGCGGGCCCTTGTGAGTCTGCCGGGCCCGCCGGGCCTGTCGGGTCTGTCGGTTCAGTCGGGCGCGGGCAAGGTGGGAGCAGCGGCGAGTTCGCCGGGCCTGGGACGGGCGGGAGCGAGGAGCCCGCCGAGGTGAGGCGGTGGCGGGAAGAGGGGGTGCGGCTGGTCGCGATCGCCAGGCAGGGCGTCGTGGTCGCCGTCGTCGGTCTGGAGCCGGAGCCGCACCCGCTCGCCGAGGCCCTCGTGGCCGCCCCCGGGAACGCGTGCGAGGTGGTGCTGGCCGGGGGAGACCCGCGGCTGGCCGGGCGGCTCGGGGTGAAGCGGGTCGTACGCGGCGGGTCGCGGCTGGCGTCCGAGGTGCGGGCGATGCAGGCCGAGGGGCACGGCGTGGCGGTGGTGTCGCAACGGGGACGGCGCGCGCTGGCCCGGGCTGACCTGGGGATCGGCGTGCTGGGCAGGTCCCGCCCGGTCCCGTGGGACGCCGACGTGATCGGCGGGTTCGAGGGGGCGTACCTGCTGCTGCGCTGCCTGCCGTACGCGAGGAAGGCCGCCAGGCGCAGCGTGCGGGTGGCGGGGGCCGCGGCGGCGACGGGGGCGGTGCTGGCGTTCCTGGGGCCGGCGCGTACGGCGCTGGCCAGGGTGCACCTCGTGAGCGACGCGGCGTCGGTGGCCGCGCTCGTGACGGGCGAGTGGACGGGACGCCGCGCGGGCAGGGAGGCGCCCCCACCGCCCGCGGACCACACGCCCTGGCATGCGATGACGGTTCAGGACGTGCTGTCCCGGCTCGGCACGTCCCCCGAGGGGCTCCCGGAGGACGAGGCGGCACGCCGCAGAGGGCACGCGACGCACGGCGGTGCGCCGAAAGGTCGCGGTGACAGCGGGCGCACCATGGCCGCCGGTGGCGTCGGCGGTCGGCGGGCCGTGGGCGGTGGCGGGGAGCGGGCCGTGGCGAACGGCGGTGATGGCCGCGGGCGGACCGTGGCTGCGAGCGGGCCGCGGTCGCTGGCGCATGCCTGCTTGGAGGAGATCGCCAACCCGCTCACACCCGTGCTCGCCGCAGGAGCGGGCGTCTCGGCCGCGGTCGGCTCGGTGCTCGACGCCGGGCTGATCGTCGGCGTGATGGCCGTCGGCGCCCTCCTCGGCGGCACGCAGCGCTGGCACGCCGACCGAACCCTGCACCGCCTCACCAGCATCACCGCCACCCGCGTACGCCTACGCCGCCCGCCCGCCCTCGATGACACCCGTCGCCCGCCCACCCCCGACACCCGCCGCCCGCCCGGCCCCGCGCCCGCCCCTGAGGCCCCCGCTGAAGCGGGCCCGCCGCCCAGCCCTGAGAGTCCCCTCGCGCTCGGCCCAGAACACCCTCTCGCGCCCACCCCTGACGCGCCCACTCCTGCACAGGGTCCCGCGGTGGAGGAGCGTGGAGAGGTGGGAGTCGTGGCCGGGGTCGCGGACGATCTCGTCCCCGGGGACGTGATCGAGTTGCGGGCCGGTGACGCCGTGCCCGCCGACGCGCGCGTGATCGACGCGTCGGGCCTGGAGGTGGACGAGTCCACGCTGACCGGTGAGTCGCGGCTCGTCGCCAAGAGCGCGGCCCCCACAGCCGCGCCGGCCGTCGCGGACCGCACGTCGATGGTGTACCAGGGCACGACCGTCGCGGCGGGACACGGTCTGGCCGTGGTGGTGGCCGTCGGGGAGGCGACCGTGGCGGGCCGGACCGCGAGGCTGGCCGCGACCGCCTCGCCGCCGACCGGCGTGGAGCTGCGGCTTCGTGCCCTGAGCCGCCGCATCCTCCCCGTGGCCATCGGCTCGGGGGTGGCGCTCATGGCGACCGAGCTGTTGCGGGGTGCGCCGACGGCCGCCGCCGTCGCTCCCGCCGTGAGCCTGGCGGTGGCCGCCGTGCCTGAGGGGCTGCCGTTCGTGGCGACGGTCGCGGAGCTCGCGTCGGCCAAGCGGCTGTCCGCCCGCGACACCCTCGTACGCGACCCGTCCACGATCGAGGCGCTGGGCCGCGTGGACGTCCTGTGCTTCGACAAGACCGGCACTCTCACGGAGGGCCGCATCAGCCTGGGCCGGGTGTCGGACGGGCGGATCGAGCGGACCGTGGAGGATCTGACGCCGGAGCTGCGGGCCGTCGTCGCCGCGGCGCTGCGGGCCTGCCCCCGGTGCGAGGACGGGCACGCCATCCCGCATCCCACGGACCGCGCCGTGGTGGAGGGCGCGGAGCGGCTGGGCGTCTCCCCGGCGGACGGGCTCGTGGGGTGGTGGCGGGTGGACGAGCTGCCGTTCGAGCCGGCCCGCGGCTATCACGCCGTCCTGGGCACGTACGGCGAGGAAGAAGGCCAGGCGGCGCGGCAGGTGCTGAGCGTCAAGGGCGCGCCGGAGGCGCTGCTCGACCGCTGCACGGGCCTGCGGCGCGGCGCGGAGACGGTGGCCCTGGACGCGGCGGCCAGGCGGGAGCTGGAGGAGGAGGTCGAGCGGCTGGCGCTGCAGGGGTACCGGGTGCTCGCGGTCGCCGAGCGGCCGGCCTCCAGCCGCGCCGATCTCGACGAGTCCAGGATCGAACGGCTGAGTTTCCTCGGGTTCCTCGGGCTGGCCGATCCGGTGCGGCCCACCGCCAAGCGGAGTGTGGAGGGCCTGATCCGCGCCGGGGTCCGCGTCGTCATGATCACTGGCGATCATCCGAGCACGGCCGAGGCCATCGCCGCCGAGATCAACGCCGTCAACGGCGGCCGCGTCATGACCGGTCCCCAGCTCGACGAGGTGGACGACGGCGCGCTCGACGAGGTGCTGAGCGAGGTCGCGGTGTTCGCCCGGGTCACGCCGGAACACAAGGCGCGCATCGTCGCCGGGCTGCGCCGCATGGGCAGGGTGGTCGCCGTCACCGGCGACGGCGCGAACGACGTGCCCGCGATCCGGCTCGCGGACGTGGGCGTGGCCCTGGGCTCCCGCGCCACCCCGGCGGCCCGCGCCGCCGCCGACATCGTGGTGGTGGACGAGCGCATCGAGACGATCATCGACGCGATCGTGGAGGGCCGGGCGATGTGGGGGTCGGTCCGCGACTCGATCGGCATGCTGCTCGGCGGGAACCTCGGCGAGATCGTCTTCACCCTCGGCTCCAGCCTGCTGACCGGCCGCAGCGCGCTCAACACCCGCCAGCTCCTCCTCGTGAACCTCCTCACCGACATGCTCCCCGCCATGGCCGTGGCGGTGCGTCCGCCGGGCGCCACCGACCCGGACCGGCTCCTCACCGAGGGGCCGGAGGCGTCGCTGGGCGCAGCCCTCACCCGGGACATCTACCTGCGCGCCGTCACCACCGCCGCGGCGGCCACGGCGGCGTGGCTGCTCGGCCGGATGACCGGCACGCGCGAGCGGGCCGACACGATCGGGCTCGTCGGGCTGGTGGGGGCGCAGCTCCTGCAGACGCTCGTCGTGGGCGGGCGGGACCGACTGGTGTTGCTGGCCTCACTCGCGTCGCTGGCCGTGCTCACGGTGATCGTCTCGGTGCCGGGGCTGAGCCGGCTGTTCGGCTGCCGCCCGATAGGCCCGCCGGGGTGGGGGATCGGGCTCGGCTGCGCCGCTGTGGCCGTGTTCGTGGAGCGGGTCCTGGAACGCGGCCCGCCGCCCGCCTGACGTGTCGCCCCCGGTACGCGCCTGTCTGAGGGCCCGGCCCGCCGTCCACCGGCGTGTCTGGACGCGTGCCGGTCCGGTCATCGCAGGTTCACCCGTCGGACACGTAAGATGCCACCCACTGCCAGATTTGTGGTGAAATGTGACAGGAAATCCTGTGTCCCCCCGTGAGGTATCTGATGTCGGAATTCCTGGCCTCGCTGCTCGCGAAAGCGGCGATCATGGTCCTGGAGGCGCTGCTCGCACGCCTCATCCACGCTCTGGTCACCACGTTCGCGAGGACCGCCGCCGCCGCGTTCTCCCAGAACGCCGGGGCGCAGCCCGCCTGACATACCGCCCTCCCACCCGAACGGCGGCGTGTCGCCGCGCCGACCCCGCCCCGTGTCGCTACCGTGAGCGGATCGTCTCCGCGAGACCGGTCAACACGGCACGATCTACCCCTGTGGTCTGATGGAATCTAGTGCTGTGAGTGGTCAGACCTGGCGGTTGGTGCGGCGCGGGAACGCGAGCCCTGTCGAGCCCCCTGTGCTCGATGAGCACCAGCGTGCCGTGGTCGCCCACGAGAGCGGGCCGCTGCTCGTGCTGGCCGGTCCGGGCACGGGCAAGACGACCACCATCGTCGAGTCGGTGGTGGACCGCATCGAGCGCCGCGGCACCGACCCCGAGCGCGTGCTGATCCTCACCTTCAGCCGCAAGGCCGCCGGCGAGCTGCGCGAACGCGTCACCGCCCGGCTGCGGCGCACCACCCGCACGCCGCTGGCCCTGACCTTCCACAGCTACGCGTACGCGCTGCTGCGCCGCGAGGCCGTGCTCGCCGGTGAGCCGCCGCCCCGGCTGCTGACGGGGCCCGAGCAGTTGCTGGAGATCCGGCGGCTGCTCCACGGCGAGCTGGAGGACGGAGCGACGCAGTGGCCGCGCTCGCTGCGGGAGGCGCTGAAGACCCGGGGGTTCGCCGAGGAGCTGCGGGACTTCCTGTCGCGCGCGTTCGAGCGCGGCCTCGACGGCGGGCGCGTCGAGGAGCTCGGCCGGCGGTACGGGCGTGACGACTGGGTGGCGGCAGGCGGGTTCGCCCGGCGGTACGAGAGCCGCTTCGACCTCGACCCCGAGCCGGTGCTCGACTACGCCGAGCTGATCCGGGCGGCGGCCGGGCTGCTGGCCGACCCCGACGTCCAGCGCAGGGAACGGGCCGCGCACGACGTGGTGTTCGTGGACGAGTACCAGGACACCGACCCGGCGCAGGAGCTGCTGCTCTGGCAGCTCGCGGGCGAGGGGCGTGACCTGGTGGCCGTCGGCGACCCGGACCAGTCGATCTACGGGTTCCGGGGAGCGGACGTGCGCGGCATCCTGGGGTTCCCGCAGCGCTTCCACACGCTCGACGGCAGGGACGCGCCGGTGCTGGCGCTGCGGGTCTGCCGCCGCAGCGGGGCCGGCCTGCTGGAGGCGACCCGCCGCGTCGCCGCCCGCCTCCCGGCCGCCCCCCTCCCCGACCCGACCCCCGCACCGAAGGACCCGACCCCCGCACCGAAGGACCCGGCGCCCGTACCGGGACAGGAACCGGGGCGGGCCCGGATCCACGGGCACCGCGAGCTGCTGTCCCTGCCCGACGCCGACCCCGGCGAGGTGCGCGTGCTGCTCGCCGACAGCACCAGCCAGGAGGCCGCGGTCGTGGCCGACACGCTGCGCCGGGCCCACCTCATCGAGGGCGTGCCCTGGCACCGGATGGCGGTGCTCGTGCGCTCGGCGATCCGCCAGGTGCCGCTGCTGCGGCGGGCGCTGGTCAGCGCGGGCGTGCCCACGATGGTGGCGGGCGACGAGGTGCCGATCGCGGAGGAGCCCGGCGTACGGCCGCTGCTGACGGCGCTGCGCGTGGCCCTCGACCCGGGGACGCTGGACGAGACGGTGGCCGAGGAGCTGCTGACGGGCCCGCTGGGCGGCACCGACATGATCGGCGTCCGCCGCCTGCGCAGAGCCCTGAAGATCGCCGAGAACGAGGCGCACGCGCTCGGCGAGCACCCCCGGGAAACCGCCGAGAACGACGCGGAGAACGACACAGGCGGGCCGCGCACGTCCGGTCAGCTCCTGGTGGCCGCGCTCAGGGACGCCCGCGAGCTGACCCGTGTCGAGCCGCACATCGCGCTGCCCGCCGAGCGCGTCGCCAAGCTCCTGGTCACCGCCGGCGAGGCCGTGCGCGAGGAGGGCACCGCCGAGGACATCCTGTGGGCGATCTGGCAGGGGAGCGGCCTGGCCGAGCGGTGGACCGAGCTGAGCCTGGCCGGAGGCGCCCGCGGCGCGCAGGCCGACCGTGACCTCGACGCGGTGGTGGCGCTGTTCGACCACGCGGCCCGGTTCGTGGACCGGATGCCGAGGGCCGGGGCCGAGGTGTTCCTGGACGACCTGGCCGCGCAGGAGATCCCGGGCGACACGCTGGCCGACCGGGCGCCCGACGGCGACGCCGTGCGCATCCTGACCGCCCACCGCTCCAAGGGCCTCGAATGGGACGTGGTGGTCGTCGCGGGCGTGCAGGAGGGCGTCTGGCCGGACCTGCGGCTGCGCGGCTCGATGCTGGGCGCCGACGACCTGGTGGAGCTGGCGGAGGGGGCGAAGCCGAACGCGGCGTCCCTGGCCTCGAAGCTGCTGGCCGAGGAGCGCAGGCTGTTCTACGTGGCGGCGACGCGGGCGCGGCGCAGGCTCGTGGTGACGGCCGTGGGCGGCGAGGACACCGATGAGCGGCCGTCGAGGTTCCTGGCCGAGCTCATGCCGGGCGCGGTGGAGGCGGCCACGGTGGACGACCGGGCGCGCTGGCTGAACATGGCGGCGCTGGTCGCCGACCTGCGCAGCGCGGTCACCGACCCGACCCGGCCCGCGAAGGTGCGCCGCAAGGCCGCCCAGCAGCTCGCCCGCCTGGCCGCCGCCGGGGTGCGGGGCGCCCACCCCAACGAGTGGTACGCCCTGACGACCATGACCGACGACCGGCCGCTGAGCTGGCCGGACGACACCGTCAGCATCTCGCCGTCGGCGGTCGAGAGCTTCACCAAGTGCGGGCTGCGCTGGCTGCTGGAGACGGCCGTCGGAGCGGCGGGCACCAGCAGCGCCCAGGGGCTCGGCACGATCATCCACGCGCTGGCCGTGCTCGCCTCCACCGACCTGCCGAACGAGGACCTCCTGGGCCGGCGGCTGGACGAGATCTGGCACGAGCTGGACTTCGGCGGCGTCTGGTTCAACCGCAAGCAGCGCCAGGTCGCCGAGCAGATGATCGGCAAGTTCCTGCGCTGGCACAAGGAGAACCCGAGGGAGCTGGTCGCCCTGGAGGAGGCGTTCGTCGCCACGGTCGGCGACGGCGTGCAGATCAAGGGCCGGGTCGACCGGGTGGAGCGCGACTCCGAGGGCCGGGCCGTGATCATCGACCTGAAGACGGGCGGCTCCAAGCCCAGGCCGGGCGAGCTGGACCGGCACCCGCAGCTCGGCGTCTACCAGCTCGCCGCGCTGCTCGGCGCGTTCGCCCGCCACGGCATGACCGAGCCGGGCGGCGCCGCGCTGGTCCAGCTCGGGAAGGCGGGCGGCCGCAACGAGGCGCTGGAGCAGCGGCAGGGGGCGCTGGCCGACGATTCCAACCCCGGCTGGGCCGCCGACCTGGTCGACACCGTGGCGACCGGCATGTCCGGCCCGTTCTTCCAGGCCAGGGCGAACGACGGCTGCCGCACCTGCGCCGCCAAGGCGAGCTGTCCCGTCAACGACAGCGGAGGCCAGGTGTGCTGAACCCCGCCGAGCTGGCCGGGAAGCTCGGCATCCTGCCGCCGACCCCCGAGCAGGCCAGCGTGATCGAGGCGCCGCTCGAACCCATGGTCGTGATGGCCGGCGCCGGCTCCGGCAAGAGCGAGACCATGGCCGGCCGCGTCGTCTGGCTGGTGGCCAACGGCCTGGTCAAGCCGGGCAACGTGCTCGGCCTGACGTTCACCCGCAAGGCCGCCGCCGAGCTGGCCGTCCGCGTCCGGGAGCGGCTGAACGGCCTGGCCGAGGCGGGCCTGGTGACGCCGGAGATGCTCGACGAGGAACCCACCGTGTCCACCTACCACGCCTACGCGGCGCGCCTGGTCACCGACCACGCGCTGCGCGAGGCGCTGGAACCGACCATGCGGCTGGTGACGCCGGCCGTCTCCTGGCAGCTCGCCTCCCGGGTGGTGGCCGGTTACGACGGGCCGATGGACCGCGTCGAGCTCGGCCCGCCGTCCGTGACGGCCGCCGTGCTGGAGCTGGCCGGCGAGCTGTCGGAGCACCTGCGCGGCTCGGATGACGTGCGCCAGGTGGGCGACTGGCTGCGCGAGCTGCACCAACGGCTGCCCGGCCGCGTCACGCAGGCGCAGCACCGGCCGGTGAACGTCCAGGCGGCCAGGGAGCAGCTCCTGCCGCTCGTGGCGGCGTACGAGCGGCTGAAGAGGGCGCGGGAGGTCATCGACTACGGCGACCAGATGGCCCTGGCCGCCCGCATCGCGGCCAACCACAAGGAGGTCGGCGAGATCGAGCGCTCCCGCTTCGCCGTGGTGCTGCTCGACGAGTACCAGGACACCAGCCACGCCCAGCTCGTCCTGCTCAGGAGCCTGTTCGGCGGCGGCCACCCGGTCACCGCGGTAGGCGACCCCTGCCAGTCGATCTACGGCTGGCGCGGCGCCTCGGCCGGCAACCTGCGCCGCTTCCCCCGCGACTTCCGCACGGGCGCCGGCGACCCCGCGCCGGTGCGGCAGCTCAGCGTCAGCTTCCGCAACGGCGACCGGGTCCTCGACGTGGCGGCCCGCGTCCAGCTCCCCCTGCGCATGGAGGCCCGCGAGGTGCCCGTCCTCGTGCCCGGCCCGAACCGGGTGGACCGCGGCCGCGTCACCTGCGCCTTCCACGAGACCGCCGAGGACGAGGCCCGGTGGATCGCCGACGGCCTGGCCCGGATGATCGGCCAGGACACGGCCCCCGACGGCATGCCGTGGGGCGAGGGCGAGCGCAAGAAGACGCCCGTGATCCAGCCGCAGGACGTGGCGATCCTGGCGCGCAAGCGCTCGCAGTTCCCGGCGCTGCGCAAGGCGCTGGAGGAGCGTGACATCCCGGTCGAGGTGGTCGGCCTGGGCGGCCTGCTCACGGTCCCCGAGGTCACCGACATCGTCGCCACGCTCCGCGTCCTGTACGACCCGACGGCGGGCGACGCGCTGGCCCGCCTGCTGGCCGGGCCCCGCTGGCGCATCGGCCCCGCCGACCT
The DNA here is from genome assembly GCF_040654455.1 of Nonomuraea sp. NPDC050691. Taxonomy (NCBI): domain Bacteria; kingdom Bacillati; phylum Actinomycetota; class Actinomycetes; order Streptosporangiales; family Streptosporangiaceae; genus Nonomuraea; species Nonomuraea sp. NPDC050691. Next base: position 27,791 of record NZ_JBFAIA010000004.1, on the reverse strand, counting down.
GCGGGTCCTCGGCCAGTACGCCCGGGAGCTGAACCGCGAGACCCGCGCGGGCCACCGCGAGAGCGACCCGCTCGACCAGGTGGTGGCCGACCTGGCCGAGGAGCGCGGCAGCCTGGTGGACGCGCTCGACGAGCTGCCCGACCGGGAGGAGTGGCTGGAGTCGTTCTCGCCGCTGGCCGCCACCCGGCTCGTGGCGCTCGCGCAGGAGCTGCGCCAGCTCCGCGCCCACACCGGGCAGCCGCTGCCGGACCTGATCACCGAGGTGGAGCGGCGGCTCGGCCTCGACATCGAGGTCGCGGCGCGGGGTGGCACGGTCAGCGCGTTCGCGGCCCGGGCCGACCTCGACGCGTTCCTCGACGCGGCGTCACGGTTCGCGGGCGACTCGGAGGACCCGACGCTGGGCGCGTTCCTCGCCTACCTCCAGGCGGCCGAGAGCGAGGAGTTCGGGCTGGAGGCCGGCCGGGTCGGCGACAGCAACAGCGTCAAGCTGATGACGGTGCACGCCTCCAAGGGGCTGGAGTGGCCGATCGTGGTCGTGCCCGGCCTGTCGCAGCTCGTCAGCTCCAAGGGCACGATCGCGACCGGCAGCATGTTCCCCGCCACCCCGGTCACCAACAGCCGCTGGACGGAGAACCCCCGCAAGCTGCCCTACCCGCTGCGCGGCGACGTCGCCGACCTGCCCCGGCTGGGCGGCCTGGCCAAGGAGGACCTGGCGGTCTTCGACGAGAGCTGCCGCGAGCGCGACCTGATGGAGGAGCGGCGGCTGGCGTACGTGGCCGTCACGCGGGCCCACTACCACCTGATCGCCTCCGGCTACCGGTGGGGGAGCGCCACCAGGCCGCTGGAGCCGTCCGACTTCCTGCTGGAGATCCGCGACACCGCCGACAAGGTCGCCTTCTGGGCGCCCGACCTGGCGGAGGGCGCGACGAACCCGCTGCTCGCCGAGCCGGCCGCCGCCGTGTGGCCGGTCACCCCCGAGGGCCTGCGCTACGAGTCGGTCCTCGACGGCGCCCGCCTGGTGGAGGAGGCGCTGGCCGGCACACTGGCCCAGGCCGGTGACGAGCCGCTGCGCGCGTTCGAGGAGGAGCGGGTGCGCGCCTGGGAACGCGACACGGACCTGCTGCTGCGCGAGCGGGAGCTGCACCGGCGGCGCGGCGCCACGACCGTCGAGCTGCCGTCGAAGCTGACCGTCTCGTCGCTGGTCACGCTCGCCACCGACGCCCGCGAGCTGGCCCGCCGGATCCGCCGCCCGGTGCCGGTCAAGCCCGCCCCGCTGGCCCGCCGCGGCACGTCGTTCCACAAGTGGCTGGAGACCCGCTGGGACCAGCAGCGGCTGCTCGACGACTTCGACCTCGACCTGGTCGAGGAGGTCGAGGAGGCCGACGTGCGGCTGGCGGAGCTGCAGGAGCGGTTCGAGCGCAGCGAGTGGGCCGAGCGAAGGCCGCTCGACCTGGAGGTGCCGTTCGAGACCATGATCGCCGACCGGTTGGTGCGCGGGCGGATGGACGCGGTGTTCGAGCTGCCCGGCGGGCGTTACGAGGTGGTCGACTGGAAGACCGGCGAGCCGCCCAGGGGCAAGCGGGCCCGGGCCGCGTCGGTGCAGCTCGCCGCGTACCGGCTGGCCTGGTCGCACCTGGCGGGGGTGCCGCTCGACCACGTCGGCGCGGCCTTCCACTACGTGCGCGCCAACCGGACCGTCCGCCCCGTGGACCTGCTCGACGCCGACGGCCTCGTGGCGCTCATCGAGTCCGTGCCGGTGAGGCCGGCCGCCCAGGTCAGCTCGTCAGATGACGGAACTCCGGGTGAGGGTGCATGAGGAAGTCGTGGTGGGAGATGTTCCAGGCGTAGGCGCCGGCCATCGCGAACACCACCACGTCGCCGACCCGCACCGAGGTGACGACGTCGCGGGCGAAGACGTCCTTGGGCGTGCAGAGCTGCCCGACGAGCGTCACCGGCTCCTCCGACACGCCCTCCCCCCGGCCCTCCGGCAGCACCGCGAACGGCTGGTCGTGGCCCTTGGTGACGGGCGTGCGCAGGTGGTGGGTGCCGCCCAGCAGGATCGCGTACGCCCGGCCGCGCACCCGTTTGACGTCCACGACGCGGGTCGCGTAGAAGCCGCAGTACGCGGTCAGCGCCCGGCCCGGCTCGATCCGCAGCCGCTGCCCCGGCCGCCGCAGCCCGGCCAGGCCCTCGCCGTACTCCTCCCAGCCGAACCTCGCCTCGGGCGCGGCGTAGTCCACGGCCATGCCGCCGCCCAGGTTCATCTCCTCGTACCCGTCGCCGAGCGCGAGCAGCAGGGCGGCCAGGCGCAGCAGCTCGGCCGCCTCCAGGCCGCTGGCCAGGTGCGCGTGCGCCCCGCGCAGCCGTACACGGCCGGTGAACAGCGGCAGGCACTCCTCCACCCCCGCCTCGTCCATCCCGAACGGCCCGCTCATCGTCAGCGCGGCGCCCTCGACCGGGAGGCCGGGGTTGAGCCGCAGCAGCACGTCGGCCTCCAGGCCGGCGGCGAGCAGGCGGCGCAGCTCGCCGGGCGACTCCACGTGGAGGCGGTGGTGCGGCAGGCGCAGCTCCGCGTCGGTCTTGCCCGGCCCGCCGAGCGCCAGCGGCTTGCCCGGGAACAGGGCCGACACGTGGGCGTGCTCGCCGGCCGACGACACCTCGAACCCGTCCACGTGCGGTTCGAGGACGCGCAGCAGCTCCGGGTCGGGGTTGGCCTTGACCGCGTAGTACAGCTCGACGCCGCCGGGCAGCGCCTGCCGTACGGACCGGGCGTGGGCGTCCAGGCCGGGCAGGTCGTACAGGTACGCGGGGGTCTCGCCGAGGCGGGCGGCGGCCTCGCGGACGTGGGCGGGGATCATGCGAGGGGGTTCGCGATCGGCACGTAACCGGCGGCCCGGTCGGCGGCGCGGGCCCAGCGGACCCCGAGGTTCGCCTTGGCGGGCAGCGGGGCGCCGGCCAGCAGGTCCGTCAGGGGCAGCGGCCGGCCCAGCCGGTCGGCCTCGGCGGCGAACACGGCACGGGCCGCCCGCCACAGCTCGCGCAGCAGCTCGTCGCCGCCCCGCGCCGCGACGGTCGCGGCCACCTCGGTGAGGTGGTTGACCAGCAGGCAGTAGACGACCCGGGCCCAGCCCCGCTCGGCGTCGTACGTCAGCGCCTCGGCCACCCGGGGCGGCAGCCCGCCGAGGTCGTGGCGTCCGGCGACCAGCTTGGCGCCCTCCAGGTCGCGGAAGACCGCCTCGCGCGGCACGCCGTCGGGGCCGAGGCCGACGAGGACGTTCTGCAGGTGCGGCTCCAGGACCACGCCGTGGGTGAAGAACAGGTCGAGCACGGGCGGCGCCACGGCCGACACGTACGCCGCCCACCACCCGAGCGGATCCCGCTCCACCGCGTCCACCCCGTACGGGGCCGGCCCGCCCGCCGCCGGGTCCAGGGCGAGGGCCGCCGCCAGCACCGGGACCACGCCGGGCGAGCACACCCGCCACGGGCTCTCCCGGACGATCACCCCGAGCCCCTCGAGCAGGCGCGTACCCAGGGCGGCCGAGCGGTAGCCCGGCTCCCGCAGCCACCGCGTGCCCGGGAACACCGCGCTCACCTCGTCGAACACCGGCCCGAGCCGCGAGGTCAGCTCCACCGCACCGGCCAGCTCGTACCAGGCGTTCTTCCGCACGCAGTTGGTGATCCGCACGTCGAGGCTGAATTTCAGGCACACCCCGCCGCCGGCCGCGTACACGGTCCGGACCGACGACGTCGGAGACACCAGCGGGCCCGGCCCCAGATCGGCCAGCGCCCCGCCCAGCGCGGGACGCAGCAGGTCGAGCTGCCACGGATGGGCGGGCAGCAGCCGGTGCCCCGGCGGCGCCTCGCCCAGCGCGTCGAGGGCCGCGACGTCGCCCTCCTCGGCGAGCACGTCCTCGCGCACCGCGAGCAGCCTGAGGGGGAAGCGGGCGTGCGTCTCGGGCGCGTACCGCGTCCACTCGTCCGGGTCACCGGCGCGTGCCTTCGGGCTCGGATGGAACGGGTGCCCGAACACCAGCGCCTGCTCGGAGGCCAGCCACGGGTCGGCGGGCGGCTCGGCCTCGGCCCGCGCCCGCAGGATCGCGGCCACCGCCTCCCGGCTGGCCGCCACCTGCCCGGCGAACTCCTCGTTGGCCGCGCCGTCCGGCGCCGTCCCTTGCAGCTCGGCCTCCGTCAGCCGGACCAGTTCCCCGGAGGTCAACGGCCGCCACGCGCCCCGCTCCAGCCGCTCCGGCGTCCCGTCGACGCGCAGCGCCGCGCCGCCGCGCGTCCGCGCCCGCAGCAGCGTGCCCCCCACCCGCAGCAGCAGGTACGGCGGAGCCGGCCACACCAGGCCGCGCGGCCCGGCCACCTCCCGCACGCAGCAGCGCAGCAGCGCGGCCAACGTCGCCTCCTCGGCCGGGGAGCTGGTCGCGCCGAGGACCAGACCGTGCATTCAAGCTCTCCTCAGGTAGTTGGGCCCGCTGGTGCCGTAGAACTTGTTGACGTCGCGGGCGCCCGAGCGCTCCTTGGCCACGAGCGTGCCGGCGGTGATCATCGACTTGCCGGTGAGCCGCGCCGCCTCCAGCGTCCGGGCCCGCAGCAGCCGGGCCATGGGGTCGTCGCCGTGCTCGTCGAGGGCCTCGGTGAGCGTGTCGCGCAGCAGGACGGCGGCCTGCCGGTGCGGCAGGGCGCCGAAGACGACGGCGGCGGCGGCCAGGTGGAGCGTGATGGTGACGAAGACGTCCGCGAGGGCGTGCGGATCGTCGGTGAGCATGCGTTCGTCGGTGAAGGCGGGCGGGTCGATCCCGGCCGCGGCCAGGCGCGAGGGGGAGGCGAGCAGCCCGTCGTTGTCCTTGACGAGCAGCTCCAGCCGGCCGTCGCGCAGGACGAGCGCCAGGTTCTGCTGGTGCGCCTCCAGGGCGACGCCGTAGCGGACGAACAGCCGCACGTTCCAGCGCAGCAGCAGGCGCAGGTAGGCGGGCAGCACGTCGCCGCCCAGCCGCTCCTCCAGCCCGGCCAGGACGCCCGGCGCGTTGAGCGCCGCCACGGGCACGACCAGGCCCTCGGGCAGCCGCCGCACCATCCAGGCGAGGTACTCGTGGCCCGCGTGCGCGTGGGTCTGCTCGTCGGCGAGCAGCACGCCCGGGTCCGCCAGCCGCCGCAGCAGCAGCTCGGCCCGCGCCCCGTCGTCCAGCGTGCCCGGTTTGATCGAGCGCCGGTTGCGCGCCCCGAGGGTGCTGGTGGGGATGGGCAGCTTCAGATGGGTGCGGGGGTTCACCTCGACCGTGCGCATGGACAGGGTCGGGCGCACGGTCAGCCACGGCTCGTCCAGCAGCCGCACCCCCTCGATCCGCGCCACCTCGCCCACGGCCAGCGGATGCACGGGGAACAGCGTCTCGTCCGGGCCGGGGGAGGGGAACGGCGGCGCCAGGTCCGGCGGCAGTTCCGCCGAGCCGGGAGCCGGCAGGGAGCGGGGCACCGTCGCCCAGCGCAGCTCGAAGGCGGGCGCGAACTCCGGCGCGTACGCGACCAGCTCCTCGGCCGACAGCCCGAGCCGGGCCCGGGACGTCGGGTACACCGGGTGGTCCGCGAACGCGGCCAGCGTCTCGTACGACGGCCTCCCGGCCAGCACCTGGGCGGCCCGCTCGTCGTGCAGCTCCCAGGCGGCCAGAGCGTGGGCGCACTCCTCGGCGAAGACCGCCACCCCCTCGGCGTCGGCCGGGTCGGCGATCACCCGGAGCGTGCCGAGCACCTCGGCCAGCGTCAGCCGCTCGCCGGGCGCGACCACGAAGTCCTGGAACAGCGAGCCGGCCGCCAGCCGCACCACCCGGCCGCCGACCATCACCAGCCCGACGCCGTCACGGCTGTTGCGGCTGACCCGCGCCGACATGCGGCCGTAGTCCTCGCGCAGCAGCGCGTTCAGCACCCGGGCCGCGAGCGCCGCCTCCCGGCCCTGACCGTCACGGGGATCGCCGGGGTCACTCGTCCGGTCGTGTGTCACCCGTTCACGCACGGCCTTCACCCGATCACCCACGGGCGGGTCGCCCGGTAGCCGCCGATGGCCGCCTCCACGCGGTCGCGGTCGGGGCCCACGGCGCGGATCACCCCCAGGTAGTCGCGATTGGTGTGGGTGCGCTCCACCACCTCGCCGGCGGCGCGCAACGGCCGGTGCCAGAGCCGCACGCCGTCCGCGACGACGGTCTCGGCCACGGGGGCCGACGTGATCGTGCCCGAACGGTCCGCCACCACGCTGACCGCGCTGCCGTACCCGGTGCTCGCCGGGATCCGCGGCAGGCCGGACAGCGACTCGCCGAGGTGGACCCGCAGGATCCACTCGAACAGCGGCACCCCCAGCACGTCGGCGAGCAGGAAGTCGCAGTGGTCGCCGATCACCCGGTAGTTGACCTCGACCAGGCGCGGGCCGTCCGCGGTGACGACGTACTCGGTGTGGCACGCGCCGAACCCCGCGCCGAGCGCGCTCAGCGCGGCCAGCACGTGCTCGTGCGGTCCGTCCGGCGCCCAGTCCAGCCGCTCCTCGACGAAGTGCGGCAACGGCCCCAGCGTGGTCGCGAACCCACCCAGCACCCGCGTCCGCGAGCCGTCGCCGAGCGTCTCCAGCGTGCGCAGCGGCCCCTCCAGGTACTCCTCCACGACGAGCGCCTCGCCCGGCCGCCGCCGCCTGACCTCCGCCACGGCCGCGGCCAGACCGCTCTCGACCAGCAGCACGTCCTCGCTGGCCACCCCTTCGCGGGGCTTGACGACCAGAGGGTACGGCAGGCCGTCCGGCACGGGGTCGCCCGGGGCCAGCCGTACGGACCGGACCCGCTCGACCCCCGCCTCGGCCAGGGCCCGGCGCGTCAGGAACTTGTTCTTGGCCGACACGCAGGCCCGCCAGTCCTTGCCCGGCAGGCCGAAATAGGCGGCGGCCAGGGCGGTCTCGGCCTGGAGGTGGTCGGAGTTGGAGAAGATCGCGTCCGGCCGGCCCAGGGCGGCGATCGCGTCGATGAGCGCGCGCGGGTCGCGCACGTCGCAGCCGACGGCACGGGGATGCCGGTCGGGGCGGTCGGTGAGGATCGTCACCTCGCAGCCCAGCGCGCGGGCGGCCGGGAGGAACCCGTCGGTCACCGAGTCGGTCGGCTTGAGAGCGGTCAGGTACAGCCGCAACGCGTGGCACCCCCGGGTGATCAGGTAAGGCTAACCTAACCGCAGATCCTAGCCCCTCGGAGATCACCCCCGAGCCGGTACGTCGCAACCTCAGGCTAACGCCGGGGTCATAGGATGACATCCGGAACTGGGAAGGGTGGGACCGTGGAGACGAGCGCGGAAGAGCAACTGATCGGACCGCTGCTCCTCGCGCGCGGCACCATCGACCGGTCGTCGGCCCTGCGCGCCGACACCGCCTGGCTGGAACGTGCCTGGGCCGCCCCGACGACCCGGGTGCTCGTGATCCAGGACGGCCAGACCCTGGTCCGGCGCACCGGCGACGAGGTGCGAGCCGTGCTGTTCGGCCCGGACGACGCGCCCACCGGCGAGCGCTACCTGCTCGGCGTCGAGGGCGACGTGGCCTACTTCGCGGTCGCGGCGCCGCTGCCCGGCGCAGCCGCCGGTGACGTCAACGGCCGGGTCACGGTCCCGATGAGCGTGCTCGACACCCCCGAGGGCGAGACTGTCGCCGCGGGCCTGCGCCAGGCGGGCGGCCTGCTCGGCGACCGCGACGCCGGGCTGCTCGTCTACGCGGTGGCGCTGGAGGCGTGGCACTCGGCCCACGAGTACTGCCCCCGCTGCGGCAGCCGCACCGAGGTGCGCGCCGGCGGCCACATCCGGGTCTGCCCCCGCGACTCCAGCCAGCACTTCCCGCGCGTCGACCCGGCCGTGATCATGCTGGTGCGCGACCAGGACGACCGCTGCCTGCTGGCCCGGGGCCCGCAGTGGCCGGAGGGCCGCCTGTCCATCCTGGCCGGCTTCGTGGAGCCGGGCGAGTCGCTGGAGCACGCGGTGATCCGGGAGGTGGCCGAGGAGGTCGGGGTCCAGGTCGCCAACCCGCGCTACCTGGGCAGCCAGCCCTGGCCGTTCCCGCGCAGCCTCATGCTCGGCTTCTTCGCCGACGCCCTGACGACCACGCTCACGCCCGACGCCGAGGAGATCGCCGAGGCCCGCTGGTTCTCCCGCGAGGAGCTCGCCCAGGCCCTCGCCTCCGGCGAGCTGCGCCTCCCGCCGCCCGTCTCCATCGCCCGCCGCCTCATCGAGACCTGGTACGGCGAACCCCTCACGGGCGACTGGTAAGCCGCCGCTACTTAGCGTAGATTCGAAGACACCTTCGGTAGCGAGAGGCTAAAGTCATGGCCATGAACGACTCTCACATGCAGGAGATCCTCGACCTCGAGCGGCAGAAGATCGCCATCCAGCACTCCGCGGCTGAGGCGCGCATGGACGTCAAGATCGAGGCTTCCGAGAAGCGCATCATTCACGCCGTCACCAACGCCATCACCGAGGCGGTGGTGGAGCTCAAGAAAGAGATCATAGGCGTGCGTATCGAGCTCAAGAGCGAGATCGCGAGCGTCCGTACCGAGCTCAAGAGCGAGATCGCGGACGTCCGTAGGGAGCTCAGGAGCGACATCGCCCGTCTGGAGCGCAAGATCGACTGTCACGCCCACTAGACGAGGACCTGGGTGAAATTGGCACCCAGGTCCTCAGGACCAGTTCTACCACTGTCATTCGTTCCTCGACAGGGCAGGGACGAATGACAGTGTGGGGTCAGGCCGCTTCGAGGAGGGCCTTGACCTCGCGGGCCGACGGGTTGGTGCGGACGACGCGGCCCGACGGGGTCTCGATCACGACGGTCGGCACGGTCTGGTTGCCGTTGTTGACGCTCATCACGAACTCCGCCGCGGCGGGGTCACGCTCGATGTCGACCTCAGTGAACGGGATGCCCTCACGGGTGAGCTGGGACTTCAGCCACTTACAGGGCCCGCACCACGTGGTGCTGTAGACGGTGAGCGCCATGTCGGACGATTCCCTCCAAGGTCAAGGAGACAGGGCGCTCCGTTCAACACGGCCGGGCCCGCGCTCATTCCTCGCCGGCGCGACCCCAGGTCCCTCGCCGGCGCAAACCCCAGGTCAGAGCTGGCCGCCGAGCCGGTCGGCGATCCACTGGTGCACCTGCTCGGCGATGCCCGGCAGCCGGTACAGCGGCGCGCTGTGCGCGGTGCCCGGGGCCGTGACGACCGTCACCGGCACCCCGGCCTGGCCGAGCATCTGCTTGAGGAGCTGGCTCTGCGCCGGCGGCACGAACTCGTCGTCCGAGTGGACCGTCAGCATCGGCGCGTCGTGGCGGCTGGCGTGCCAGGCCACCTCCATGCTGGCCCAGACGCGCGAGCAGCGGCCCTTGGGCTCGCACCCGCCGGCCAGCTTGATCGCGGCGGCGCGCAGCCGGCGCTTGTACGGGTCGGTGGAGAGGGCGCCGTCGGTGTAGGCGCGCAGCGGCGACACGATGGGGGACAGGCCGACCACGCCCTTGAGCCCGCTCATCCCGTCGCCGTACGTGCCGACCGAGGCCGCCAGGTGACCTCCGGCCGAGAAGCCGACGATCACGAAGTTCTTCATGTCGAAGCCCCAGCGCTCGGCGTGCTTGCGGGCGAGCTGGATGGCGGCGAGCACGTCGGTGCGCTGCGCGGGCCAGGCCGCCTGCCCGGAGAGCCGGTAGTTGAGGTTGAAGACCGTGTAGCCGAGGTCGGCGTAGCCGCGGGCGATCGTGGTCATCTGCCGCTTGTCGCCGGCGGACCACCAGCCGCCGTGGATGAGGAAGACCCCGGGCCGCTGCGTGCCGTCCGCGTTCCACCACACGTCCATGTCCTGGCGGCGCTGCTGGCCGTACGGGATGGTCTCGTACGACAGGCTGGTGAACGTGGACGGGTCGGACGTGGCGACCGGGCCCGGTGTCGGGTCCTTGGCCACGACGGCGGCTTCGGCGACGGAGGCCGCGGCGACGGAGGCCGCGGCGACGGCGGGCGCGGCGACGGCCGATGTGGTGACGGTGACGGCTGCGAACGCGAGAGCCCCCACGAGAACCGCTGTGCGCACGGTTTTCCCTTTCCCCCATGCACGTGGTCGGCCCCATTGTGAGGGAAAAGACCAGTTCTTTGCATCTCGGTGACGTTGAACGGATGACGGCCCGCATGTTGCCAGAATGGGACGGTCAGCGCCACCGGCTGGGAGGATTGACAGGTGAGCAGTGTGGACGACGTCCTGTCCGGCCTCGATCCGGAGCAACGCGCGGTCGCCGAGGCCGTGCGCGGCCCCGTGTGCGTTCTGGCTGGTGCGGGCACCGGCAAGACGAGGGCGATCACCCATCGCATCGCGTACGCGGTGCGCAGCGGCGTGGTCGACGCGCCGAGCGTGCTGGCCGTGACATTCACCACACGAGCGGCCGGGGAGCTGCGGCAGCGGCTGCGCGCGCTGGGTGCGCCCGGGGTGCAGGCGCGCACGTTCCACGCGGCGGCGCTGCGTCAGCTCACCTACTTCTGGCCGCGGGTGATCGGCGGCGAGGCGCCGTCGGTGATCGAGTCCAAGCTGCCGGTGCTGTCGGAGGCGTGCCGCCGGTTGCGCCGGGGCGCCGACCGTTCGGAGCTGCGCGACATCGCGTCCGAGGTCGAGTGGGCCAAGGTCACCCAGATCGGCCCCGACGACTACGCCGCGGCGGTGGCCAAGTACAACCGCACGCCGCCGGTTCCCGCCGAGGAGCTGGCGCGGCTCTACGAGGCGTACGAGGAGATCAGGCGTGAGCGGCACCTGGTCGACTTCGAGACGATCCTGGAGCTGACGGCGGCGGTGATGACCGAGCACCAGGAGGTGGCGGCGCAGATCCGCCAGCAGTACCGCTACTTCGTCGTCGACGAGTACCAGGACGTCAACCCGCTGCAGAAGCTGCTGCTCGACACCTGGCTCGGCGGGCGCGACGACGTGTGCGTGGTCGGCGACCCCAACCAGACGATCTACTCCTTCACCGGCGCCACGCCCCGCTACCTGACCGGGTTCGCCGTCGAGCACCCCGACGCGGCCGTGATCAAGCTGGTGCGCGACTACCGCTCGACCCCGCAGGTGGTCGACCTGGCCAACCTCGTCATCGCCAAGGGCCGCTCGCCGCACCGCTTGGAGCTGGTCGCGCAGCGGCCCGACGGACCCAAGCCGGGCTTCCACGAGTACGACGACGAGCCGGCCGAGGCCGCCGGGGTCGCGCGGGCGATCAGGAAGCTGCTCGACCAGGGCGTGCCGTCCCGCGAGATCGCGGTGCTGTTCCGCACCAATTCCCAGTCGGAGGCGTACGAGGAGGCCCTGGCCAAGGCGGAGCTGCCGTACGTGCTGCGCGGCGGCGAGCGCTTCTTCGAGCGCCCGGAGGTGCGTCAGGCCGTCGTCCTGCTGCGCGGGGCGGCTCGGTCGGCGTCGGGCGAGCCGCTGGCCTCGGAGGTCCACCACATCCTCGCCGGTCTCGGCCTGACCCCGGCGCCTCCCGGCGGCGGCAAGGCCCGCGAGAAGTGGGAGTCGCTGAGGGCGCTGGCCGACCTGGCCGAGGACATGGCGGCCGAGGGGGCCGACCTGCACGGGTTCGTCGCCGAGCTGGAGCGGCGCGCCTCCGAGCAGCACGCGCCGCCGGTCGAGGGCGTCACGCTGGCCTCGCTGCACGCCGCCAAGGGCCTGGAGTGGGACGCCGTCTTCCTGGTGGGCCTGACCGACGGCATGCTGCCGATCGTCTACGCGGAGACGCCCGAGCAGATCGAGGAGGAGCGCCGCCTTCTCTATGTGGGCATCACGCGGGCCCGCCATCACCTGGCGCTGTCGTGGGCGCTGTCGCGGGCGCCCGGCGGGCGCAAGGGCCGCCGGCCGTCCCGCTTCCTCGACGGCCTGACCGGCCGTGCCTCCGCCGCGATCTCCCGTGCCTCGGCCCCGGCGCGCGAGCGCCGCCAGGTGGCCGCGCCGGTGAGCTGCCGGGTCTGCGCGAAGACACTCGTGGCGGCGGCCGAGCAGAAGCTGGGCCGCTGCGCCACCTGCCCGGCCGACTACGACGAGGAGCTGCTGGAGAGCCTGAAGGCGTGGCGCACGGCCACGGCCAAGGAGGGCAAGGTCCCGCCGTACGTCGTCTTCACGGACGTGACGCTGCAGGCGATCGCCGAGCGGGCGCCGCGCACCGAGCAGGAGCTGCTGTCGATCGCCGGTGTCGGCCGGGTCAAGCTCGACCGGTACGGCGAGGCCGTCCTGTCCTTGTGCCGCGCCGCCTCATAGCCGACCCGGTTTTGGCGAGAGATGGGCGACAAGTCAGACTTGCCGTACCAAACTGGCTCATCCTGAGGGGGACCCGTGAACGAGGCGCTGAAGGAGCTGCTCGATCTGCTCGACCTTGAGCAGATCGAGCTCGACATCTTCCGCGGGCGCAGCCCCGAAGAGCGCATCCAGCGGGTCTTCGGCGGCCAGGTCGCCGCCCAGGCGCTCGTCGCGGCCGGCCGCACGGCGCCGGCGGACCGCGCGGTCCACTCGCTGCACGCCTACTTCATCAGGCCCGGCGACCCGTCCGTCCCGATCGTGTACAACGTCGAGCGGGTACGCGACGGGCGCTCCTTCACCACCCGCCGGGTCGTGGCGATCCAGCACGGCAAGGCCATCTTCACGATGTCGGCCTCGTTCCACATCTTCGAGGAGGGGCTGGAGCATCAGGCGTCGGTCATGCCGGAGGTGCCCGACCCCGCGACGCTGCCGACGTTCCAGGACCGCATGTACGCGCTGGTGGGCGACCGGCCGGAGTACCGCGACTGGCTCTCCCGGCCCAGGCCCGTGGACGCCCGCTACGCCACGCCGCTGACCTGGGAGGCCCACCGCAACCCCGAGCTGCGCAGCGCGAAGACGAACGTGTGGTTCCGCTACGACGCCGAGCTGCCCGACGACCCGCTGCTGCACGTGGTGCTGGCCGCCTACGCCTCCGACTTCACGCTCGTCGACACGGTCCTGCTCGCCCACGGCATGGCCTGGGGCGCCTCCGACATCCAGGGGGCCTCGCTGGACCATGCCATGTGGTTCCACCGGCCGTTCCGGGCCGACGACTGGCTGCTGTACGCGCAGCAGTCGCCCTGGGCGGGAGGGGCCCGCGGGCTCGCGCGCGGTGAGATGTTCACCGCGTCCGGTGACCTCGTCGTGTCCGTCGTACAGGAGGCGATGATCCGTGTCACGAAGTCGTGAAATCGCAGGTGGAAAATAGGTTGCCGGTTTCTGCGTTCCCGGTTTAGGGTCATGGTCAAGCAAGTCGGACGGTCCTGTCCGGCGATCCGTAGATGGAGGTGAGTCCCAGTGATCAGCATCAACATGTCGGCCACGCAGTGGCTCGCTTCCGCATGCCGTAGCACGGTGAGGCTCGCCGATGGGCCGGCCAAGCTGCGGCAGGAGAAGTCTGCCCGTAGCCAGGCTCCCGTCTACGCGCGCGTCCACCTGGGCGCCGCCGCCCCGAGTGCCCCGGCTGCCGCCGCAGGCGCCGACGTGCCGACCCAGCAGATCACCAAGGGTGGAATGCGCGGTCCGCAACCCTGGAGGGATGCTCCGGTCACAACCTGACCGGCACACAGCAGCCCCCAGGCCGCGGATCCGCACCAAGGATCCGCGGCCTTCTTGTTTGTCCGTGATCCCCGACCACCTACGAGGTGCCCGACCAAGATCAACAGGATCGAATCAAAGGAGACACAGATGGGGGCCAAGACGATCATGGACCTGATCGACGAAGCCAAGATCCCCTGTCGTACCGACCCTGACCTGTGGTTCGCCGAATCGCCGCAGGACGTGGAGTTCGCCAAGACACTCTGCGGCGGCTGCCCCATCCAGAAGGCCTGCCTGGCCCGCGCGCTGGAGCGCGAGGAGCCGTGGGGCGTCTGGGGCGGCGAACTGATCCTCCGGGGCGTCGTCGTCCCCCGTAAGCGGCCCCGCGGGCGTCCCCGCAAGCACCCGGTCGCTGCCTGACACCTTTCCGCACCGTAGTTCTTCACCAGAGAGCAGACGAAGCAATGAGCATCGGAACCACCCACAGCCTCGAAGTCCCGTATCTCAGCCATGACTTGGTCAACGACCGAATACGAACCCTCCACCGCGAGGCGGAGGAGCAGCGGCTGATCGCCAGCGTCCAGCGTGTGCAGCGGGCGCGGCGACAGGTCCAGCGAGCCAACGAACGGCTGCGCAGGGCTCTGAGCCGGCAGGTGTGACGCGGAGATCCTGCCGCCGGCGCAGGATCTCCCGTCCCCGCGGGGCCACTCCATGAATGACCGGGGCCGGGCGCGAACCATCGCGCCCGGCCCTTCCCCTTTGCGCTGGGGGTGTCAGAAATGTGCTGGGGGTGTCAGAAGTACTTGGGGGAGAGGTCCGTCGTCGGCCACGTCGTCACGGTGCCGGTGGCCTGCCCCAGGATCGGGTCGATCGAGTCGAAGTCGGGGCTGCCCGTCTCCTCGCGCCGGTTGAAGATCGCGCAGTAGCTGACGCCGTTCTGGATCCGCGCGAAGAAGCTGAACGTGCCCGGCATCGACCCGTTGTGCCAGGTGTTCAGGGTGCCCACGTTGTTGTTGCGCACGCTCCAGCCGAAGCCGTACCACGAGCCGTTGGAGTTCATGCCGATCTCCGGCTTGGCGAAGATCCGCGAGATCGACGTGCCGTTCAGCACCGTCCCGGCCTTGTCGAAGACGAAGCCCCACTTGACCATGTCCACGGCCGAGGCGAGCCAGCCGCCGTTCGCGTCCTGGTTGGGCATGTTGAACCCGCCGTACGGGTACGGCACGACGGTGCCCGAGTCGTCGAGCACGGTCTTGTTGGTGAACTTCGAGGTGTAGGTGACCTCGCTCATCCCGGTCTCCGCCAGCCGGCTGCGGCCGAGCTTCATCCGGGTGATGCCGGCCGGCGCCAGCAGATTCTGCTTGACGTACGCCTCGTAGCTCATCCCGGAGACCTTCTCGATGATCCGGCCGAGCAGCATGTAGCCGTAGTTGCTGTAGACGGACTTCGTGCCCGGGTCGAAGTCGAGCTTCCTGGCCGTGGCCCATTTGATGATGTCGGCGTGGTCGATCGGCAGCGAGACGCCGAGCGAGGCGGCGATCGTGTGGTCGGCCCAGAGCTGGTCCGGCGACACGCCACGGTCCCAGCCGCCCAGGTGCTGGAGCAGCCGCGTCACGGTCACCTGGGCCAGCCGGGGGTCGGCGGCGGTCGACAGGCCCAGCAGCGACGTGACCGGCGCCGTGAGGCTCAGCTTGCCGTCCTGGGCGAGCCGGGCGATGGCGGCGCCGGTGATGTTCTTGCTCAGGCTCGCGATCCGGAACAACGACGTCGGCTGCACCCGGGCGAAGACCCTGCCCGTGGCCGTGGTCTTGCTGTACGTGCCGTAACCGCGGGCCAGCAGGATCTTGCCGTTCTTGGCGACCGCGAGCTGGGCGCAGCCGATGTCCCGCTCGGTGATGTACTTCTGCATCGCCTGGTCGAAGCCGGCCATCGAGCTCGGCACGACACCGGTGACCGGCAAGGAGGAGGACGCCGCCCGCGCGGGCCGGGTTCCGAGCGCGATGGCGGGCACCGCCGCGGCGCCCGTCTGGAGCAGGCGTCGTCGGCTCAGCGTAGTCATAAATGTCCCCTCTTGCCTCAACTGCAACATTGGGCACCTTTACTACCACAGTCAGGTGGTAAGCCCGCTGGCGATCGGCCGAATCCGGCGTAAGATCCCGGGGTTCCCCACCAACTCCGACCGAAGGGCCGCCCGTGACCACTCGACGCCTTCTGCCGGCCCCCACGGCCCGGCTCTCGTTCCGCGAGATGACGCCTGACGACCTCGACGACATGGCCGCCCTGCTGGGTGATCCGGAGGTGATGCGCTACTACCCCCGCACTCGTACGCGAGAGGAGGCCCTGCGCTGGATCGAGTCCAGCGAGCGCAGCTACGCCGAGTACGGACACGGGCTCTGGGCGCTCACCGTGCGCGAGACCGGGGAGTTCGCCGGCAACTGCGGCCTGACCCGGCAGCAGGTGGAGGGTGAGACCTTCACCGAGGTCGGTTACCTGGTGCCGCCCGCGCTCCAGGGCAGAGGCTACGCCACCGAGGCCGCCCTGGCCTGCCGCGATCACGCGCGCGACGTCCTCACGGTGGACCGGCTGATCTCGATCATCCACCCGGACAACGTCCCCTCCCAGCGCGTGGCCGCGAAGCTGGGGCTCACCCTGGAGCGCACGGCCATGTACCACGGCCTGCCGCGCGACATCTATGCGACGACCTTCGGCGAAAGCTGACCTCGCGCGTATTCCGGTCGCGGGCGAAGTGAATGCCGACCGGCTCTCGTCCGGGACCGTGAAAGGAATGACGCCGCCCGAAAGGCGACAATGGCGAACTCGGGCCAGCCACGTCACGACATCCCGGCCGGCAAGGGAATCGTCGGCCGCACAAAAAGCTGAAGGTCCGGAGGAAATCCTCCGGACCTTCAGTCGTGGTAGCGGGGGCAGGATTTGAACCTACGACCTCTGGGTTATGAGCCCAGCGAGCTACCGAACTGCTCCACCCCGCGTCGGTGTGTGTCTAAAGACTATAGGGGCGGCTGGGTGGTGGCAAATCGACCGGCGGAGGCCGGTTCCGCGGGTAATTACGGGCGCGGATGACCAGGAAACCGGCCGAAATTTCAGCCTTTTGTGTGACAGCTCACATTAAGCGATGAAAGATAGTCCCATCGCGGCGTCCCTGGCTTGGCAGGGGCGTGCGGCATGCCTGACAGCCCGCCGATCCGCGAAAGCAGAAGGCCCGGAGGAAATCCTCCGGGCCTCTGACCTGGTAGCGGGGGCAGGATTTGAACCTGCGACCTCTGGGTTATGAGCCCAGCGAGCTACCGAACTGCTCCACCCCGCGTCGGTGTGTGTCTAAAGACTATAGGGACTGCGGGGCAGTGGCAAATCGACAGAGCCAGGCTGTGTCTACGTGGTGTCTACGTCCCCCCTTGCGGGGTCGCCGAGGCCGAGCCTGTGGGCGTCGAGCTCGGCGACGGCGAGGACGAGGGTGATGACGAAGGCGTCGGCGCCGGAGTGCCGGTGGGCGCCGGGGTCGTCGTCGTGGTGGGCGCCTGGGCGCCCATGCCCTGCAGCGCCCGCAGGGCGTCGTCCAGCCGCTTCTGGGCCTTGCCGTACTCCTCCCAGTTCGGCGGGTTGGCCTTCAGCGCGTTCTGGGCGTCCTGGTAGGCCTTCTGCGCCGTGGTGATGGCCTGCGCGAGGGCCGACGCCTGCTGGTTGGGCTGGCTCTGCTGCGGCTGCTGCTGGTTGGGCTGGGTCTGCTGGCTCTCGCTGAAGACCTGCGCGAGCGCGTCCTCCAGCTTGTCGCCCGAGCCCACCTTGTTGCCGAACGCCACCAGGACCCGCCGCAGGATCGGGTACGGCTCCTGGCCGGTGCCGGCCTTGGTCTGGACGTACACCGGCTCGATGTAGATGAGCCCGCCCGCGTAGGGCAGCGTGAGCAGGTTGCCGTACCGGACGTTGGCGTTGCCCAGGCCCAGCGGCCCCAGTTCGCCGGAGAACTTGTTCTGGAAGTTGTTCTGCGCCTGGCCCGGACCCGGGATGGCGGTGTTGGACGGCATACGCAGGATGCGCAGCTTGCCGTAGTCCTGGCCCACCGTCGAGCCGGCCGCCATGAACGCCGCGAGGTTCGCGCTGCCCTGCCTCGGGACGAACGTCGTCGTCAGCGAGAACGACGGCTTGGCGTCCTGGACCGGCATCGTGGTGGTCAGGTAGTACGGCGGCTGCTTGATCGACTGGTTGCCCTGCGACGGGTCGCTCGGGACGTTCCAGGCGTCCGTGTTGCTGTAGAAGGCCGCGGCGTTGGTGATGTGGTAGCGCGAGAGCGTGTAGCGCTGCACCTTGAACAGGTCCTCGGGGTAGCGCACGTGGCTCAGCAGGTCGGGACTCATCTTCGAGACCGGCTGGATGATCCCGGGGAACGCCTTGCTCCACGTCCGCAGGATCGGGTCCTTGTCGTCCCAGGCGTACAGGGTGACCGTGCCGTCGTAGGCGTCGACCGTGGCCTTCACCGAGTTGCGGATGTAGTTGATCCTGTCCTGCGGCTGCTGCGCGACCACGCGCCGGTCGACGGCCGTGTCACGGGTCATGTCGCCCAGGCTCTCGCTCTGGGCGTACGGGTACTCGTTGGACGTCGTGTAGCCGTCGATGATCCAGGTGACGCGTCCGTCCACGATCGCCGGGTACGGGTTGCCGTCGAGGGTCAGGAACGGAGCCACCTTCTGGACCCGGTCGCGCGGGTTGCGCTCGTAAAGGATCTTCGAGTAGTCGTCGATGTCGCCCGACAGCAGGATGTTCTTCTCGCCGTACTTGGCCGCGTAGACCAGCCGGTTGACGAACGAGCCGACCGGGACGCCGCCCTTGCCCGCGTAGGTGGTGTCCTTCTGGCCGGTGCCGCCGGTCTCGGGGTAGTCGAGCTCCTGCGGCTTCTTGCCCGGGGCGCCGCCGACGACCACGTACTCGGTGGAGTTGTGCTCGCCGAAGTAGACGCGCGACTCCTTCAGCCCCGTCGAGCTGACCAGCGGGCCGGTGACCGGCATGTCCTTGGCGTCGTAGGCGGGCAGGCCGCCGGGGTCGACCTCGTTGCCGGGCGCGGCCACGATGCCGTAGCCGTGGGTGTAGACCAGCGCCTGGTTGATCCAGTTGGCCGTGCCGTCCTGGGAGCCGAGCAGCTCGCGGACGCCCACGACGTGGTCCACCAGCTTGCCGCTCGCGTCCTTGTAGCGGTCGACGTCGAGCTGGTCGGAGAAGCCGTAGAAACCGCGGATGCGCTGTGTCTGGTCGAACGTGGACGACACCAGCGCCGGGTCGAGCAGGCGCACGCCGCTCACCGAAGCGTCGCCGTCGGTCTTCACCTTGGCCGGGTCGGACTCGGCGGAGTACTGGATGATCTCGGTGCCGTCCACGCCGTACGCCTCACGGGTGGCCTTGATGTTGCGGTCGATGTAGGCCGCTTCCTTGAGCTGCTGGTTGGGCTTGACCTGGAACTGCTCGACCAGCGCCGGGTAGACGCCGCCGATCAGCACCGCCGACAGCACCAGCAGGCCGAACGACACGCCGGGCAGCATGCCGCCGGGCCGCACCACGCCCGCGAAGAACAGCGCGGCGCAGATCAGCGCGATGATCGCCAGGATGGTCTTGGCCGGCAGGACGGCGTTGACGTCGGTGTAGGACGCCCCGTCGACGAAACCCCGGTCGGAGAACACGAGCCCGAACCGGTCCACCCAGTAGGCCACGGCCTTCAGCAGCACGAACACGCCGAGCAGCACCGACAGGTGCACCCGCGCGGCGCGCGAGGCGTGGACGCCCGGCGACTGGAGCCGGAACCCGCCGTACAGGTAGTGCGTGATCGCCGCCAGGATGATCGAGATGATCACGGCGGTGAACAGGAAGTTCAGAACCATCCGGATGAACGGGTAGTCGAACATGAAGAACGAGTGGTCCATCCCGAACAACGGGTCCGTCTTGCCGAAGGGCACCCCGTTGACGAACTCCAGCCACGTCTCCCACTGACCGGCGGCGGAGGAGCCCGCGAACAGCGCGAGCACGCCCATGCCGACAATGAAGATCAGCTTGCGGTGGGGGTCGAGCGCCATCCGGTAACGGTCGGCGCCGCTGCCCCCGCCGAACACGGCGGGCCCGAACATCGGCCGGGTGCGGTAGGCCAGCAGCATGTTGCCGCCGACGATGCCGACCATCAGCACCGCCCCGATGAGGAACAGCACGATCTCCGTCAGCAGCACGCCGGAGAACACCGAGGTGTAGTCGACCGAGTCGAACCACAGGTAGTCGGTGTAGATGCCGGAGAAGAGGAAGAACAACGCCACGATCGCCACGAGCGCGATCGCGACAGGCAGAAGCAATCTCGGCCGGCGGGGCAAGCGCATCGCCCGGCCGGCTCCTGGGGTCCGGAAGCTCAAGGCCAACCCCTCGTCGTGGTGAACAAACGGTCCGTGTCTGGCAACCTACACCGCTGTGCCAGCCCTTCGACTAACGCACGGCGATCGGCGGAAGTTTCATCAGGCGTCATCCCGCGGAGCAGGCCGGCACCTGTCCCCTACCCGTGCGGAGGGTGTCCAGAGCCTGCACCGCCTCGTGCAGTGAGGTGGCCTTGACCAGGCGCAACCCGTCGGGGACGGCCTTCATGGCCTCCGCGCAGTTGTCGGCCGGCGTCAGGAAGACGGTGGCCCCGGCCTTGCGCGCGCCGACCATCTTCTGAGCGATCCCGCCGATCGGGCCGACCGTGCCGGACGGGTCGATGGTGCCGGTCCCCGCGATGTCCTTGCCGCCGGTCAGCTCGCCCGGCGTGAGCTTGTCGAGGATGCCGAGCGAGAACATCAGGCCGGCGCTCGGCCCGCCGACGTCGCCCACGTTGATGTCGACGTCGAACGGGAACTTGTACTTCGCCTGCATCACCATGCCGACGACCGTCCTGCCCCCGGTGCCCCGCACGGTCGGCACGGTGACGTCGAGCTTCTCCTGCCCGCGGGTGATGGCGAACGTCACGTTCTGGCCGGGCTTGACCGCCTTGACCGCCTCGGAGATCTTCTCCACGTCGGTGACGGGCTTGCCGTCGACCGCGGTGATCTCGTCGCCCTTGCGCAGCCTGCCGTCGGCCGGTCTGCCCTTCTCCGTGGACAACACCGCCACGGCCGTGCCGTACGGGATCTTCAGCTCGGTGAGCGCCGCGGCCGTCGCGTAGTCCTGCGAGTTGGCCATCTCGACGGTGTTCTCCTCCTCGACCTGCTGCTGCGAGCGGGTATCGGGGAAGATCGTCGTCTCGGGCACCACGGCGACGGTCGGGTCGATCCAGCCGCGCAGCGCCGTCAGCAGGTCGATCCGGCTGCTCGGTCCGCCCTGGTAGGCGACGGTGACCAGGTTGAGCTGGCCGCTGGTCGGATAGGTCTGCCGGCCGGTGATGGTGATCACAGGCTTCTTGTCGACCACGCCGATCGTGTTCTCGGTCGGCCCCGGGCTCAGCACCACGTACGGCACCTTCATCACCGCGCCCACGACACCGAGCGAGAGCACGAGGAAGCCCGCAACCAGCAGAGTCAAGGCGCGACGCGACATGAGGACGAGCTTATTCGCAGGCGCCGACCCACTCGGCCGTGCCGTCGGCGAACACCTGATGTTTCCAGATCGGCACCTCGGCCTTGAGATCGTCGATCAGCCTGCGGGAGGCGGCGAACGCCTCCCCGCGGTGCGGGGCGGCCACGGCGACGATCACCGCGATGTCGCCCAGCTCCAGGTCGCCGACCCGGTGGACGGCCGCGAGCGCGGTGACGGGGAGGTCGGCCGCGACCTTCTCGGCCACACGCCGCAGCTCGGCAAGGGCCGTCGGGTGCGCGGAGTAGGACAGGCGGGTCACCGGCTTGCCGTGGTCCTGCTCGCGTACGGTGCCGACGAACAGCGTCGTGCCGCCGGCGGCGTGGTCGCCCACGGCGGCGAGCACCTCCTCCACGGAGAGCGAGGTGTCACGTATGCCGAGCAATCGGATGACGTCCACGACGAAAGCCTACCGAACCCGGTCCGACCCCTACTGGCGGCGCTTGCGGCGCACCTGGCGGACGATCGCGGCCGTGCCGATGACGGCGACCGTCGCGCCCGCCGCGGTGAGCGTGGCCTCCTTGACCGGCAGGCGCCTGCCGACCACGGTCGTCGCCTTCTCTCGCAGCTCCAGCAGCTGCCGGAACGCGGCCTCGTTGGTCCACGACGGCTTCCAGCCCGCCTCGCGCAGCCTGGCGCAGTCGACGACCCACGGGTAGACGACGTAGTGCAGGTCCGTGGCCGGCGCCGGGGTGATGCCCAGCCGGTGCAGCCGCTGCGCGGTGCCGAACGTCAGCCCGGCCGGCAGCTCGAACCTGCGCAGCCCCGACAGCTCCTCCACCTGCTCCTGCTCCAGCCAGCCGTCGGAGCCGACCCCGACCACGCCCGTCACCACGCCCCGCGCCGCCAGGTCCAGCGCCGACACCAGGTCGTCCAGGTGGCAGAACTGCCAGCGCGGCGAGCAGCCCTTGACCGTCAGCAACCGCGGCGACTCGAAATGGCGGGTGATGACCGTGTCGACGCCGGGGCCCACGACCGCCGCGGGCCGCAGCACCGTCACCTCCAGGCCGGGATGGCTGCGCAGCGACCGCCGCGCGAGCGCCTCGATCTCCAGGTAGTCGCCCACGACCCCCGTGTCGGGCTCGGCCGCCACCGCGGCGTCCTCCGGCAGCGGCACGTCGTTCTCCGGCGCCGCCCCGTACACCATCGCGCTCGTGACCAGCACCACCCGCCGCACGCGCGCCGCGGCGGAGGCCGTGAGCACGGTCTGCGCGGCCCTCAGGTTGTACGCGCGGCGCTCCCGCGGGTCGGAGTCGACCGCGTAGTCACCGGCGAGGTGGACGATGACGTCGATGTCGGAGATCCGGTTCGCCAAGAGCGGATCGCGGACGTCTATGACTCTCCAGGTGGCCTCCCGGACGTCGCCGCGCTCCTCGTCAATGGCCACCACCCTGCGGAAATCCGCGGAGGATACGAGCCTTGCGAGCAGCTCGCGGCCCAGCCCTGAGGCCGCGCCGGTGACGGCGACGACTGGTTGGCGCGGGCGTTTCGAGGTAGGCACCAGGTCCTCACTTTGCACTGATCCGCCGCAGGACGACTAACGTGGCGGATGTGGACTCCTCCATCCTGCACGAGGTAGAGCGGTGACTGACCTGCCAGGTCGCGAAAACGACCCCAACGAAAACCCGTTCGCCATGTTCGGCGACCCTGAGCAGATGGCTCAGGCGATGCGCCAGTTCGCCGACATGCTGTCGGCTCCTCAGGGATCCGGTCCGGTCAACTGGGACATGGCCAAGAACATCGCCCGTCACGCCGTGGTGGCCGAGGGCGACCCCAGCGTCATGGAGGGCGAGCGCCGCCAGATCGTCGAGGCCCTGCGCCTGGCCGACCTGTGGCTCAACGAGGCGACCACGCTGCCCAGCGGCGTCGGCGCCCCCGAGGCGTGGAGCCGCTCGGAGTGGATCGAGAACACGATCCCCGTCTGGCGCACGCTGTGCGAGCCGATCGCCGCACGCATGGTCGAGACCATGGGCGGCGCGCTCGGCGGCTCGGGCCTGCCACCCGAGGCCCAGCAGATGGCCGGGCCGCTCATGGGCATGCTCAAGCAGATGGGCGGCATGATGGTCGGCCAGCAGATCGGCCAGGCCCTCGGCTCGCTGGCGCGCGAGGTGATCGGCACCACCGACATCGGCCTGCCGCTGTCCGACCGGGCCGCGCTGCTGCCCGGCGGCATCGCCTCGTTCAGCCAGGGGCTCGAACTGCCGGCCGACGAGATCCGCCTCTACCTGGCGCTGCGCGAGGCCGCGCACCACCGGCTGTTCCAGCACGTACCGTGGCTGCGCGCCCACCTGCTGGGCACGGTCGAGGAGTACGCGCGGGGCATCACGGTCGACACCTCCGCCCTGGAAGAGCAGATCCGCGGGCTCGACATCAACAACCCCCAGGCCATCCAGGAGGCGCTGAGCGGCGGCGCGCTGCTCAAGCCGGAGGAGACCGAGCGGCAGAAGGCCGCGCTGGCCCGCCTGGAGACGGCGCTCGCCCTGGTCGAGGGCTGGGTCGCCACCGTGGCCGGCCACGCCGCCGAGGGCAAGCTGCCCTCCGCCGGAGCCCTCGCCGAGACCGTACGGCGGCGCCGCGCGACCGGCGGCCCGGCCGAGCTGAC
This sequence comes from Nonomuraea sp. NPDC050691, assembly GCF_040654455.1. Lineage (NCBI taxonomy): Bacteria > Bacillati > Actinomycetota > Actinomycetes > Streptosporangiales > Streptosporangiaceae > Nonomuraea > Nonomuraea sp. NPDC050691. The sequence continues at coordinate 4,030 of NZ_JBFAIA010000004.1, read as the reverse complement.
CTTCGGCACGCTCGTGGGCCTCGAACTGCGTCCCCGCCGGCTGCGCGAGGCCGCGGCGCTGTGGGAGGCGGTCCGCGAGGCGCGCGGCGTCGACGGGCGCGACGCACTGTGGTCCCACCCCGACCTCATGCCGTCGGCCGACGACCTCGACGCCCCCGAGGCGTTCGTCCGCGGCGAGTCGGCGTGGGACATCTCGCACCTCGAAGTCGGGCAGGGAGAGGCGAAGGACCAGGAGAAGGGCGAGGACGACCAGAAGTGAGCCTGCACGGCGACGCGGTGGCCGTCCTGTCCGGCTGGACGGCGCCCACCGCCGAGGAGGAACGGCTCCGCACCGGGTTCCTCGGCCACCTGCGTGACCACGACGACGCGATGCTGCGCGCCTGCGTGCCCGGCCACCTCACGGCCACCACGGCGGTGCTGTCGCACGACGGCGGGCGGGTGCTGCTGACCCTGCACCCCAAGGCCGGCATGTGGCTGCCGATGGGCGGCCACTGCGAGTCGTCAGACGCCTCGCTGGCCGCCGTCGCCCTGCGCGAGGCGACCGAGGAGTCCGGCATCCCCGGCCTGGAGCTGCTGCCGGGCCCGCTGGCGCTCGACCGGCACGAGGTCTGGTGCCACCCGCCGCGCAGCTGGCACCTCGACGTCGAGTACGCCGCCGTGGCGCCGCCCGGCGCCGAGGCGGTCATCAGCGAGGAGTCGCTGGACCTGCGCTGGTTCCCCGTCGACGAGATCCCCGAGCTGTCCGACGAGGCCACCCGCCGCCTGGCCGCCCGCGGCAGGGACGTACTTCTGTCACGCCTTACACCGCGTTCACAGATGTCCGGCTAGAGTCCGTAGCGTTCCACGTCGTCACACCGCGTCAGCGGTGTCCGGCTGGAGCTAGGAACGCTCCAAAAGGGGAAGCTGTGGGGATCTCAGCCGACAGCACGGTCGGAGGCACGATCGTGCCCGCGTCCAGGCCGCGCCGCCGGCTGCCCGCCACGCTGGCGTGGCTCGCCGTCACGCCGTTCGCGGCGTGGGCCGTGGCCAGGGTCGCCGGCCTCGAACGCGGATCGCTGCCCACGCAGCTCATGACCGCCACGCCGTACGCCGCGGCGGGCTCACTGATCCCGCTCCTCATGGCCGCGGTCAGCCGCAGGCGCGCCGTCACCGCCGTCGCCCTGATCGCGACGACCGCGCTCGGCGCCAGCGTCCTGCCCCGGGCGCTCGGCACGGCCGACGCCACCCCCGGCCGGCCGCTACGGGTCCTCACCCTCAACATGCTGTTCGGCAGGGCCGACCCGGCCGCGGTCATGGAACTCGTCCACCGCCTCGACCCCGACGTGCTGAACACCCAGGAGCTCACCCCCGGCGCCGTCGAGGAGCTCGACGCGATGGGGCTCAAGACCCTGATGCCCCACCGGGTGCTGCAGGCCGAGTGGAGCGCCACCGGGAGCGGCCTGTTCTGCAAGCATCCGCTGGTGGCGCTGCCCGAGCTGGCGCCGTCCGTCGGCCACCACATGCCGGCGGCCAGGATCGCGCTGCCGGGCGGCAAGGCGATCGAGTTCGTCGACGTCCACCCCTTCCCGCCGCTGGGCCGCCAGGCCGCGGAGTGGAGCCAGTCCCTCGGCCAGCTCCCGCCGGCCTCCAAGGACGCGGTACGCGTGCTGGCGGGCGACTTCAACGCCTCCCTCGACCACGCGGCGATGCGGGGCGTGTTGTCGCGCGGCTACAAGGACGCCGCCGACCAGGTGGGGGCCGGGCTGGTCCCGACGTGGCCGGCCAACAAGAAGGTGCCGCCGATCATCACGATCGACCACGTCCTGGTGGACCGGCGGGTGGGGGTGCGGGAGGTCAGCGTCCACACGGTGCCGGGCACGGACCACCGCGCGGTCTTCGCCGAGCTCGCCGTACCTTGACGCGCGTCGTGTGGTGATGTGCGTCGCGTTGTGACGCATCGTGTCGTGAGGCGTCGTGTTGTGAGGCGTTTGTCGTGCCACCGTTGTGTGGGTGACGCTCGTTTGTCTCGTGAGCGTCGTTATCGTGAGGCTCGTGTCGGTAGGGCGAGCGGCGGGTCAGCGGAGCGACGAGAGACCTGACCCGGACAGCAGCGCCCGGGTGTTGTCCCACCCTTCCAGCCCCGGGTCCAGCCGCACGAGGTCGTCAGCGGTACGCAACCGGTGCCAGCCCGGCACCGTGGCCACCATCCGTCGGCCCGGAGCCGCCGCGCGCAGCGCCGCGACCGGGTCGTCCTCGTCGAGCCCGGCGCCCGCCCACGCGGGCATCGGCAGCCCGAACGCCATCGCGGCCGCCCCTCCGCCGTCGGCGGGACACACGCTCACCTGAGCCCGTCCCAGCTCGCGGAACAGCTTGCCGATCAGCAGCGGCGGCAGGTCGGGCGCGTCGGCGGCCACCACCACGGCCTGGTCGCCGTCCAGCCGCTGCGCGATCCCCGCCAGAGACTCGTCCTCGTCCACCTCGATCACCTCGGTGCCCGGCCAGACCAGGTGGTCGAGCCCCGGGACGCCGGTCACCAGCACGGGCGTCACCAGGTCGAGGCCGGCGACCACCTCATAGGCGTCCTCGGCGACCGCCTCCAGGAACTCCCTCGGGTCCACGCCGTCAGGGGCCGCCCCGGACATGCTGTGCCGTACGAGGACCGCGGCGATCCGCCTCAACATTCCTCCGGCGGGGTGTGGGCGGCGGCCGAGAAGCCTTCCAGGAACCCGCGCGCCCGCTCGGCCCGCGGATACTGCTCCACCAGCGTCCAGAACGCGGGGCCGTGACTCGGCACCAGCAGGTGCACCAGCTCGTGGATGATCACGTAGTCGATCACCCATTCGGGCAGGCCCTTGAGCCGGGTCGAGATCCGGATCGTGCCGTTCTCCGGAGTGCAGGAGCCCCACCGGTGCTGCTGGTTGTCGACCCAGCGCACGCTCGCCGGATCGGCCTTGCCGTCGAGGAACTTCGCCGACAGCTCCCTGGCCCGCGCGAGCAGGCCCTCGTCGGTCGGCCTTCTCCGCTGCTCCCTGGCAGCAAGCCGATCGAGCATCCGGCTCACCCATTCGTCCGCGTCTTGACCGGTCAGCCAGGCGGGCAGCAGCACGATCGTCTTGTCGCCGTCGCGGTATGCGGAGACCGTACGCCGGCGACGAGAACTCCGACGGACCTCGACTGTCTCGGGGGGCACATATGCACGTTAGCCGACACCGACGAAATTCCACAGAGGGGAGTGCTTGTTTCTCCAGGTCAGATGATTAAGACCCGGTGAATTTGGGCACACGCCTTTCCCGTCGCGCCGCCAGCCCCTCCATCAGGTCGGCGGAAGCCATGGTCACGGGCTGTGCGAGCGCCTCCCAGCGCAGCGCGGCCTCCAGATCGGGGTGGCCGGCGGCCAGAGCGACTTTGGTGAGCCGGGTGGCGACGGGAGCGTTCCTGATGATCTCTTCCGCCACCGCGGAGACTTCCGTCATGAGGTCAGCTCGCGGAAATGATCGATTTACCAAACCTTTAATCTCCGCTTCCCTGCCCGAAATAGCCCGTCCGGTGAGCAGCATCTCCCGCGCCAGCCCGACGCCCGCCCTGGCGGGCAGCAAGTAGGTGGCGGCCATGCCCGGGTGCAGCCCGAGCGAGGTGAACGGCGCCAGCAGCCGGGCGTCGTCCGCCGCGTACACGAGGTCGCACGCCAGCGCCAGGCAGAGCCCCGCGCCGACGGCCGGCCCGTTGACGGCCGCGATCGTCGGCACCTCCAGCGCCGCGACGGACAGCCAGGAGCGGTAGAACTCGAGCATCCGGTCGCGCAGCCGGGGGACGGGCTCGACGTTCCGCTCGCCCAGCCAGGACAGGTCACCGCCGGCGGAGAACGCGGACCCGGCCCCGGTGACGACGACGCAGCGCACGTCCTGGTCGCGGGCCAGCTCGGCCATGGTGGTGCGCCACTGCTCGGTCATGCCGTCGGTCATGCCCCACTCCTCACGTCTCGGGTGGACCCGCCCGCCGGGTCGATCGAGGGCGGGCGCAGGGCAAGGCAACTCCCCTACGTGTTCAACAG